>CADBXS010000031.1:0-15397 GCA_902798705.1 uncultured Bacteroidales bacterium | reverse complement strand
ATGTTCATCAACTTCGATGTGCTGTGGAGATACTTTGCTTGGACCAATCAGACGCTGGCAGTGTTCACCTTGTGGACCATTACCGTTTGGCTTGCACGCAGGAGGCGAATCGTGTATGTTGGTCTCATTCCAGCCCTGTGGATGACTATGGTTTGTTCCACTTACATCCTTGTGGCACCCGAAGGCTTCTTACTTCGTCCAAGCATTGGCTACTTATGCGGTGGAATCGTCACACTGCTTTGCCTGCTGTGTTTCGTGAACTGGTACAGAAAGCAAAACTCCCTTCATACATCTGTCGATGGCAAGAATTCGTAAATCCTATTATCTCCCTTGGGTATTACTCTTGGCTTGTGCCGTTTTCTTTGTCTATGAAAACGGTTCAAGCCTTGAAGTGTTGAAACAATACCGTTCCTACATCATCACTTACATCATCATCATCGTGGCCCTATTTCTTGTATTGAGAAAAAAGGAGCAAATGGAAGACGAGCGTAATAAAGACAAATAATTGGCTTTTTCGGTGTTTTTGTTGCCATTTCCGCAAAAATAAATGCATCTTTCTTTGAAAATCCAATAAAGAATGCTATTTTTGCACTGAAATCAACCAACAAATATAAAACACGGTAAGATGAAAAAGCTTTTTGTCACATTCTTTCTGCTGACAGCATTCGCAGTCAGCTCGTTTGCTCAGTTTGAAGCAGGCAAGATTTATTCAAGTGCATCGTTGGACGGTGTGGGTATTTCCTACGATAAAACCCACGACTTCTCTTTCGGTTTCTCAGGCCAATTCGGCTATTTCGTTGCCGACGACTGGTTGGCTGCTGCAGAAGCAGGTGTCAATTATTCATGTTCTAACTGGCAGTCAATCTACGCAGGTGCGAAGGCTCGCTACTACTTGGAGCAGAACGGCTTGTTCTTCGGCACAGGCTTCCGTCTGTTGCATGAATTCAAGAATTTCAATGATTTCCAAATCACGCCCGAGATAGGCTATTGCTATTTCTTGAACAAGACTGTCACACTGGAGCCTTCTATCTATTACGACATCAGTCTCTCGAATTTCTCGAAGAAGAGTAAGGTGGGACTTCGTGTAGGTATCGGTCTTTATTTCTAAGGCTTGTCTGGCGTTTTGTATCACACACAACCTCTCGACTCTTTCTCGGGAGGTTTTTTATCATATTTACTCAACTTTCGCAAGTATGGTATTAAAACCACAGATTTCTCGGATTAAACGGATTCTCATAGCAATTAAAGACTGTATTGCACAGATTTTTGAAAACCACAGGGCTTTCGTCTGTGGAATCTGAAAAAATCCGAGTAATAGTCAGAAACATACGACAAAAATCCGTTAAATCTGTGTAATCTGTGGTGAAAAAGTAATTGCGAAACTTACAATATTTATATGAAGAATAAAGTAGATTGTTTCATACCATACGCTGACGAAGCTTCTGTGCGCTACACGGTGGCTCAGTTGCAGCAGTCGAAGCGCGTTGCCAATATCTTCTTGATGGCGTTCGACGAGCAGTTGCCTCCCATCGATGGATGCACGATGTTTTCGGTGAATGACATCGTTTCGTCGAAGACTTTTCACGCTGCAACGAAATTGATGCGTTCGCAATACATCTTGCTATATACGAAAACCACGCCATTAGCCTTGGGCTATAATGCCATCGAACGCATGGTGGAGGTGGCAAAGGATACGGGTGCTTATCTGCTCTACTCGGACCGTAACGTAGTGAAGGAAGGGAAACAGGAGAAAATTCCGACGATTGCCTACCAGCTGGGCAGTGTGCGGAATGATTTTGATTTCGGTTCGGTCATGATGATTGACACGGCTGCCTTTCGACTTTACGAGAAGGAGAATGCGAATGTGGATTGGAAATATGCAGCGCGCTATGATATTCGTCTTTTCATTTCTCGCATTTCGCCGAATGCCATCGTTCACATCAACGAGGTGCTCTATACTGAAGAGGAACTGGATGTGAGAAAGAGTGGTGAAAAGCAGTTTGACTATGTGGATCCTCGAAACAGGGATTTGCAGGTGGAAATGGAAGAGGTATGCACGAAACATCTGAAGCTGTTGGATGCTTACATCGGTTCGGATTGTGTGAGTGAAGTGGCTATCGGCAGAAATTCATTCCCGATAGAGGCGTCAGTAATCATTCCTGTTAGGAACAGGGCTCGCACGATAGCGGATGCTGTGCGTTCTGCACTGAGCCAGCAGACAATGTTCGACTTCAACGTACTGGTGGTGGACAATCATTCGGACGATGGCACTACAGAAATCCTCGAGCAACTTGCAAAGGAAGACTGTCGATGTGTGCACATACGTCCTGAAAGAACCGACCTTGGCATTGGCGGATGCTGGAATCTGGCCATAGACGATGAGCGATGCGGTCGCTTTGCCGTGCAACTTGATAGCGACGACCTGTACAGTTCGCCAGCAACGCTTCAGCGCATTGTCGATTTATTCTATCAGGAACATTGTGCCATGGTGATTGGTTCGTATCGTATGTGCGACTTCCAACTGAACACTTTACCTCCAGGCATCATAGATCATCGTGAATGGACGGACGAAAACGGAAGAAATAACGCATTGAGAATCAATGGACTTGGTGCTCCTCGTGCATTCTTTACTCCAATCCTACGAAAATATGGTATTCCCAACACAAGCTATGGCGAAGACTATGCACTGGGACTCGCTTTCTCGCGCCGCTTCAAGATTGGACGCATCTACGATGAACTGTATCTGTGTCGTCGCTGGGAAGGAAATTCGGACGCTGCACTATCGCCAGCCAAGGTGAATGCCAATAATTATTATAAGGACAGTCTGCGCACGACGGAAATACTGGCTCGTCAGCATTTGAACCACTTCTGGAAACAACCTCTTCAAGAATCAGACGTGGAGTATCTTTTCGTAAGCCAATTGAGACAGTGGAACGATGCCAACGAAAGATATCAGCAGCTGAAAAGCGTTGAGGTGAAGGAAATGAATGCAAGGGACATCCGTTTGTCAGCACAATTCAATCCTGCTCGTATCGGTTCGACTGGTGCTTCGATTGACAAGAAGTCTATTGATGAGCGTCCATGCTTTCTCTGCCCAGAGAATCGTCCTGATGAACAAATCGATTTTCCTCTGAATGGAAAATTCATCTTATTGGTGAATCCTTTTCCTATCTTGCCTAAGCATTTCACGATACCGCTGAGAGTACACACTCCTCAGTGCATCCGTGAGCATTATCTGGAAATGATGAAGATGACGGAGAGCCTGAAGAACTTCTTTGTGTTCTACAATGGTCCTCGTTGCGGTGCTTCGGCTCCCGACCATATTCATTTCCAGGCAGGTTCGCGCGGAGTTGTACCTTTGGAGCGCGACTGGGATTCAAAGTATTATCCCCAGCGCTCTCGTATTTACCCAGTGAGTGATGACGACTTCATCGAGGCTATGAAACTGGGAATCGTAGCGGACGACATGGGTATCTTCTCGCTGAGAGGATATGTTGTTCCTGGCTTTATCATTGTGACACGTTCAGCAGCAGCTAATGATTTCCTGTTCAAGAAAATATATGATGCTCTGCCAATGCATGAAGATGATACAGAGCCAATGATGAATATACTTTCATGGACTCAGGCGAGCGAATTGGATTTGGAACGACGCATAGTTAGTGTCGTTCTTCCTCGTACCAAGCATCGCCCTGATTGCTATTACAAGGAGGGAAAGGAACAAATCATGGTGAGTCCTGGTGCCATCGATATGGGTGGACTGCTGATTACTCCACGTGAGGAGGATTTCAAGAAACTCAATGCAAAGTTGGCTGTCTGCATCCTTCAGGAAGTAGCTATGTCGCCCGATGAAGAAGTGAAAACGATTATGCGCTTGAAGCTGGGGAAGCGTTAGTCATTTCGAACATATATATATAGTGTATAGATTGAAAATGAATCAACCAGAAGTAAGTGTAGGCATTGTTGATGCTCAGGAAATACGTTTCCATTTGAATGGTAAGTACCAGGCAAAGGGAATCACTGTGTATGGTGAACAAATCGTGAAATACGAAGAAGGAGGCATTCGCTGGAATGATATGCTCTATCAAGAACTTGCGTTTACACCCCACGAAGATGAATTGTCGTTTTCCTTGTTCGAAGTCACGATAGGAATCAATTTCCATTGGGAAAGGAAGGAAACGCAGACATTCAAGGGTACTCTCCGTCTTATCGTGAACGACGAAAAGCTTTGTGCCATCAATGTGCTTCCTGTGGAAGAATATTTAGTGAGTGTGATTAGTTCGGAGATGAGCGCAACTGCTTCACTTGAGTTTCTGAAGGCACATGCAGTTATCTCCCGAAGTTGGCTAATGGCTCAGATGGAGAAACGGAAGCATTTGGAAAAGAAGCATGATTCTGATGCGTTTTTTTCTTTCAAGAAGTCAGACAATCAACTCATTCGTTGGTACGACAGAGAAGACCACACACTGTTTGATGTGTGTGCCGACGACCATTGCCAGCGTTATCAAGGCATTACCCGTGCTTCCAGTCCTCATGTGCGTCAAGCCATTACAGAGACATGCGGTCAGGTGTTGAAATACCAGCATGAGATTTGCGATGCACGCTTCTCGAAATGCTGCGGGGGTATCACCGAGGAGTTTGAAACCTGTTGGGAAGATGTGCATAAACCCTATCTTATTGCCAAGAAAGACTTAGCGACCAAAACAGGAGAATTGGATAACACCTCTATGCCAGAAATGTCGGAGGATGAAGCACAGCGATGGATTCTCTTGTCGCCATCTGCCTTTTGCAACACGCAGAACAAGCGCATCCTTTCGCAGATACTGAACCATTACGACCAAGAAACCAGCGATTTTTATCGTTGGACGGTGGAATACACGCAAGATCAACTGTCTGAATTGATTTCACGCAAGTTGAAGATGTCGTTTGGAAAGATTCTCAATCTCATACCTCTCCATCGAGGCAAGTCGGGACGTATCAGTATGCTCCGCATCGAAGGTTCGGAACGCAACTTCACTATTGGCAAGGAACTCGAAATACGTCGTGCTCTATCCGAAACTCATCTTTTTTCATCAGCATTTGTTGTGGAGCGTCAGTTCGATGCCGACTCCTACGAGATAGACTCAAACATCGAATTTCCGTCTCGTTTCATTTTGCATGGAGCAGGGTGGGGACATGGCGTCGGATTATGCCAGATAGGTGCAGCGGTAATGGGAGATCAAGGTTACACTTACGACCAAATTCTTCATCACTATTATCCAGGCACTGATATTGAAAGAATGTACTAATTCGACTATCATGGTAGTGAGCATTGTGTTCCTTTCAATTTGTTTCTTCCGAAAGAGACGATGAGGGTGAGATGATTGTGCGTGGAAATAAAAAACGTTCCCCCTTTCTGTGGATTCCCTGCCTGTTTGCTGCCGAAGAAATACCAACGGCAATGGTCACTTTTGTTGCTCTTTTGATGTTCATTCAGTTTGGTTCAGGAACCACCCGTGCTACACTTTTCGTTTCGCTTTTGCTCTCTCCGTGGATGCTGAAATCCTTTTTCCGTCTGAAAGTGAAACACGCAGGTCACTTCAAGCTATGGATACACATCATCGAGTTTTTCATATTTGTCGTGCTATTAGGAACAGCTTTCTACATCAATGATTTTCATGCCAACTATGTGGGGTTGCTCTGCTGCATGTTTGTCATCTCCCTTCTTTGTTCATGGCACAATCTAGTGGCTCGCATGTATTACGAAGAAATCTTATCTCCACGTGAGCAACGCATCTACCGCCCTACGAAGCACATCTCGACACAGGCATCAGCCGTAATGACATACGGAGTGCTGATGATTGTTGTGGGATTTCTTGAAATATTCTTTCGGGACATCCATCGTGCCTGGGCTATGGAAAACTATCTCGTGGCTGGTGTGTTTTTCATTTTCTTTTGTTTTAATCTTTTCTTTTTGCCATCACCCAATGCATGGCAACCTTACCGCTACGCCTCATTGTCCCACACCATCCGCAAGGAAATGGATTCCATAGAACGACTCCGGACCAAACCGAATGCTTCTCGCGTGCTGATTTACCTCTTCTTTCTTTTGCTTCCTCAGTCGCTCATGCTGTGTCCTCGAGTTTTCTTCCTCTTGGCACCACAAGATGGTGGAGGACTCAGTTGCTCCCTTCAAGACATAGGATTTGCACAGGGTACCATCGGAATCATAGCATTCACGGCTGGAGCATTCCTTGCCCGCCATTTGGAGAAACGCTATCGTTTTTCCCGAGTTTTTCCTCTGTTGGCAGTGGTGCTTACCTTGTCACCTCTATGCTATGTATTTTTGTCTCACTTTCCACCTGTAGGAAATTTGTTCATTATAAGTATTTGTTCATTTGTCGCACAATTCTGCTTTGGTTTTGGCTTACACAGCTGCATCCTTTTTGTTCGTTTCTTTTCCAACGACCGTTATCGCAACACCACCAATCTTTTTTATCTCCCTCTTATCATTGGTGAAATGCTGATTCCCATTGCCGCTTCGGGCTGGTTGTCCCAGCATTTAGGCTTTGTTCATTACTTCCTCTTGGATGCTTCGACTGCCATAATAGTATGGATTATCATTTGTAGAGAACTGAAAACAAATAGTTTTAGAACCTACATATCAAACAATTGAAAATATTATCTCATAAAAAAATGAATAGTGATACAACAAAACAAGAAAAAAGTGGTGCATCCACTTCTTTCGCTCGCGAAGAAATAGGCGATAAGTCGGTTTCAGCTCCATATCTCTGGGTTCCAAGCCTCTACCTTGGAGAAGCATTGCCTTTTTCTGCAGTGATGCTTATTTCTGTAATTATGTTCAAGGAAATGCAACTGACCGATGAACAAATCACACTCTATACAGGTTGGTTGGGTCTCCCTTGGGTGATTAAGCCCATTTGGAGTACTATCATCGACAACCTCAAAACCAAGCGCTGGTGGATTGTCACTATGCAGTTTCTCATGGGGGTTTCTCTTGCTTTGGTAGCATTCACACTCAACACCTCTTACTGGTTGCAAGCAACACTTGCCATTTTCATGTTGATTGCTTTTGCAAGCGCTACGCACGACATTTCAGCCGATGGATTTTACATTATTGGGTTGCGTGAGAAGGATCAAGAACTCTATGTGGGAGTACGAAACACCTTTTATCGTATAGGTATGGTGATAGGGCAGGGAGGACTAGTCCTTTTAGCAGGCTATTTGCAGAAAGGTTCATTCGGAACAACATTCCAATCCACAACAGCTTCGTGGAGTACGGTTTTTGTCATTCTTGGTATCCTTATGTTTGTGTTGGCAGCCTATCATGCCTTTATCCTGCCAAGGGTTGAAACATCCATTCACGACAGTTTTCACATTAAGGAGCAACTTCACGAGTTAGTTTCCACACTCCGTGTGTTCATCACCAAACCACATATTGTGTCAGCCCTTTGCTTCATCCTTCTATTCCGTTTGCCTGAGGGACTACTCACCAAGATTGTGCCACTCTTTTTAACACGTTCTTATGAAGAGGGTGGATTGCAAATGAGTAATGTAAACTTCGGGTTCATTTATGGCACACTCGGTGTCATTGGGCTTCTTTTAGGAGGTATTATTGGAGGATGGGCCGTGTCGAAGTGGGGACTGCGTAAGTGCCTTTGGCCACTTGTGCTTTGTATTACATTGCCCGACATCGTTTATGTATATCTCAGCTATTTTCCTACCAGCAACCTCTGGCTAATAGGTTCATGCGTATGTATTGAGCAATTGGGCTACGGATTGGGATTTGCGGCATATACTCTTTATCTCGTCACCTTCTCCCGTGGTGAACGTAGTACCGCTGTGTTTTCCATTTGTACTGCTGGGCAATATCTTGGAGGAGTCATGATACCAGGAATGGTTTCTGGACTCATATCTGACAGCATCGGCTATCAGCATTTTTTCCTCCTTGTCATGGCCTTCTGCCTTGTAACCTTCGCCGTTACTGCGTTTGTGAAAATCAAGGAAGAGAAGTAAAGCATAGCTTTTTATAAAAAAAACGATAACGAAGAATATACCAACTGAATGAAGGTGTTCATCTTCGTTATCGTTTTTGTTTAAATTTTCAAGACTGTTTACAAGCCGAGCTTCTTCTTTGCAGCAGCTGCAGCATCGTCGATCTTACCAGCAGCAGCTTCCTTTGCTTCGTTAACTTTCTCAGCAGCTGCGTCCTTTGCGTCGTTGACAGCATCTTTACCAGCCTGAACTGCGTCAGCTGCAGCATCCTTTACACCTTCTACAGCACCTTCTACTGCATCCTTTGCACCTTCAACAGCACCCTCCACAGCATCTTGTGCTCCTTCAACAGCACCTTCTACTGCGTCTTGAGCGCCTTCGGCTACACCTGAAAAGTCAGCTAACTTAGCAGCAGCCTCCTTGATAGCAGCTGCATCATCTGGCAATGCTTCTACTGCAGAAACCAAACCGTTTGCGATAGCGTTATTACCTAATACGCTTGTAAGCTTTTCCTTGTTAGTGGCAATGAATTCCTTAATTTTTGCAACGTAAGGAGCAATTACCTCAGAGTTCTCGTTAGCCATCTTCACAATGTAATCTTTTACTTCCGTGAGCTTTGCCTGTATAGCACTTGCATCGCCCTTTTGAACAAGCTCTGTCAAGTTGGCTACTACATCGTCTACATTCTCAACGCCCGTTTTAGGGACATCCTTGCAACTAATTGCAAGCACCATTGCTGCTACTACAGCGAAGAAACCAAAAAACTTCTTCATGATAATAAATAATTTAAAGTGTTAATAAAAATATGGAGGGAAAAAGTTCCACTCCTCTTGTCACATTCTGCATTAAATATATTTGCCCATCAGAGCGTTCGTTTATGCATTTCACTCTTCTGTGCGAGGGCAAAGATACTAATTTCAATAAAAACTTATCACCCCATTGTGTTAAATAATGTTTAACCCTTCAAAATAATCATACAGAACTACTGATAATGATTAACATAGATATGTCTTGATGACATAAAGGGGACTATTCAAACTTGGATTTGAATAATAATATAAAAAAAATACGGACTAAAAGGAATAAAGGAAATGAAACATAGTCCTTTATCCTAATAGTCCGTAAATACAATTAAACAATCTATGAAATCAATGGAATTATTTGCTCAGCATCTCATGCATGTGGGCAGCAGCACGGCGACCGTCGCCCATAGCAAGAATCACAGTGGCACCACCACGAACGATGTCGCCACCTGCGAAGATGGTTGGGATGCTCGACTGCATGTTGTCGTTCACAGCGATGGTGTTCTTTCTTCCCAATTCCAATCCTTCAACCGACTTTGGAACGAGTGGGTTAGGAGATACACCTACTGCAACGATTGCCATATCGATGTCGCGAGTTTCGATTGCACCAGGAATTGGCACAGGACTGCGGCGTCCACTGGCATCAGGCTCTCCGAGTTCCATTTTCTGAAGCTTCACCTGGCATACGGCACCCTTTTCATCTGCGATATATTCAATTGGATTGTGGAGCGTGAGGAATTCGATTCCTTCCTCCTTGGCATGTTTCACTTCTTCCAAACGTGCTGGCATTTCAGCCTCGGAACGACGATAAGCGATGAATACGTGCTCTGCACCCAAACGTTTTGCCGTGCGGCAAGAGTCCATAGCAGTGTTACCACCACCTACTACCATCACGCTCTTTGCGAAGTTGATAGGTGTGTCAGCATCTGGGTTGGAAGCATCCATGAGGTTCACACGAGTGAGGTACTCGTTGGATGACATGATGTTGATGCTGTTTTCGCCAGGGATATTCATGAAGTTTGGAAGACCCGCACCCGAAGCTACGAAGATTGCTTTGTAGCCCTGTTCCTCAAGGTCTTTAATCGTAATGGTCTTACCGATGATGCAATCCTTGATGAAGTTGACACCCATCTTGCGGAGGTTGTTGATTTCCACGTCAACGATGGCATTTGGAAGACGGAACTCAGGAATACCATACTTGAGTACACCGCCAATTTCGTGGAGTGCTTCGAACACTGTCACTTCGTAGCCCAACTTTGCCATATCGCCCGCACATGAAAGACCTGCAGGACCTGAACCCACGATAGCCACCTTGATGCCATTGTCAGGAGCCACCTCTGGGAGTGTCATTTTTCCGCTTGCACGCTCAAAGTCGGCAGCAAAGCGTTCCAAGTTACCAATGGCAACTGCTGGTTCATTCATCTTCACGTGGATACAAACGCTTTCGCACTGCTTCTCCTGAGGGCATACACGTCCGCAGACAGCTGGCAGAGCGGAAGTGGCTTTCAGCACCTTTGCTGCTTCGAGGAATTGTCCACGCTCAATGTTCTTGATGAAGCTTTGCTTCAGTGAGTGCCTGCTCTTTGGTAAGTCCGATGTTCACTTCCTCGAGACGAGTAGTGGCACGATACACAGGGTCGAGTTCGCCCATTTTGCAACGCTCAATGCTGGTGCGCTCTTTTGGTTTCATGCTCTTCTGCAATTCCACGCGCCAATCAGCCTTGCGGTCAAGAAGTTGCTCAAGTGGAGTGTCCGTAGTCATCTGTTCAGCATCGGCTGCCTTCACAGGGTCTATCTTGATTTCACTATCAACGAGCACACTTTCCACATGGTTCTCGAGCTTCTTCATTTCCTCAATTTCAATAGGTTTGAAAGCTCCCATGCGCTTGAACATCTCATCGAAATCTACTTCGTGTCCATCAAATTCAGGACCATCCACACACACGAAACGAGTCTTTCCACCCACTGTGATACGGCAAGCACCGCACATTCCCGTTCCATCAACCATGATGGTGTTGAGGGAAACATCAGTAGATACATTATATTTCTTAGTCAACAGACAGCAGAACTTCATCATGATGGCAGGACCAATGGCAAAGCACTTGTCCACCTTCTCGCGCTGAATCACTTGCTCAATACCAACGGTTACCACACCCTTCTGTCCGTAGCTTCCATCGTCAGTCATGATGATGACTTCGTCGGAATGCTTGCGCACTTCGTCCTCAAGAATAATCAACTCCTTCGTACGTCCAGCAAGCACAGAAATCACCTTATTGCCTGCTTGCTTGAGTGCCTTGATGATAGGCAACATAGGTGCCACACCCACACCACCACCAGCACAAACAACTGTGCCGAAGTTTTCAATATGGGTAGCTTGACCCAGCGGACCTACTACGTCTGTGATGTAATCACCTTCATTCAGGTTACAAAGTTTTGTGGACGAATATCCAACCTTTTGCACTACGAGAGTGATAGTACCATTTACCGTGTCGGAATCTGCAATAGTGAGTGGCATACGTTCGCCTTTATCACCAACACGCACGATAACAAAGTGACCCGCCTTGCGAGACTTAGCAATCAATGGAGCTTCAACTACAAACTTGAAAACCTTCTCAGAGAATTGCTCTTTCTTAATGATTTTGTTCATTTTGTGATACGTGATAATATTTTGAATTTGAGGTTTGTTAATCCATCTTATTGTCCAACATCTCAAAACCACAATAAGGAACGAGCGCCTTTGGCACACGGATTCCTTCCGAAGTTTGATTGTTCTCGATGATAGCAGCCACGATGCGAGGAAGGGCAAGGGCAGAACCATTGAGTGTGTGGCAGAGTGTGGTCTTCTTGTCTGATGAACGACGATAACGGCACTTCAGACGGTTTGCCTGATAGTTATCGAAATTGCTGACAGACGATACCTCGAGCCAACGCTTCTGAGCCTCTGAATACACTTCGAAGTCATAGCAAATGGAAGAAGTGAAAGATTGGTCACCACCGCAAAGCAGCAAAATGCGATATGGGAGTTCCAATTTCTTGAGCAAACCTTCCACGTGCTCCAGCATTTCCTTGTGGCTTTCCTTGGAGTGCTCTGGTGTGTCGATACGAACAATTTCCACCTTAGAGAACTCATGCAAACGATTCAAGCCACGCACATCCTTACCGTAAGAGCCTGCCTCACGACGGAAACACTCCGTATATGCGCAGTTCTTGATAGGTAGGTCCTTCTCATCGAGAATCACATCACGATAGATGTTTGTGACAGGCACCTCAGCAGTTGGAATCAGATAGAGGTCATCCACTTCGCAGTGGTACATTTGTCCTTCCTTGTCTGGAAGTTGACCTGTGCCGTAGCCCGAAGCAGCATTCACCACCGTTGGAGGCATAATTTCTGTGTAGCCCGACTTGCGTGCTTCGTCGAGGAAGAAATTGATAAGTGCACGCTGGAGACGAGCACCCTTACCTTTATATACAGGGAAGCCTGCACCCGTAATCTTCACACCGAGGTCGAAGTCGATGAGGTCGTATTTCTTGGCAAGTTCCCAATGTGGCAACTTAGCTTCTGTATTCTCGGGAACGGTAGTCCAATTTCCTACAGTGTCAGTTTCAGTGCATTCACGCAAACTGCTCTTAACCACACGGTTATTCTCTGCGCTTTTGCCTTCAGGAACGTTCTCGTAAGGAATATTTGGAATGGTGCAGAGGTGACGATTCAGCGCCTCACCTGCCTCATTGAATTTCTGTTGGAGTTCAGCAGCAGTTTCCTTCAACTTTGCCACTTCTGCCTTCGCAGCTTCAGCAGCGTCTTTTTGTCCACTCTTCATGAGTTGTCCAATCTGAGTAGCATATTTCTTACTTTCAGCAAGGATGGCATCGAGTTTCTGTTGTGTTTCACGACGTTCTTTGTCGATATTGATGGCTTTTTCTACAGCCTCTTTTGCACCTGGAAAACATTTCTTTTCCAGTCCACGAATGACCTTATCGGTCTCTTCCGTAATGAGTTTTAATGTTAACATTGTTTATTTTGAGTTGATAAGTTGCTAATTATTTAGTTTTGCGTCATTTCATCCACCGTTTTCACTATCTCTTGAATCACCAGTCCAGCGAGGGTGAAACCAAAGATGGCAACGGAGTGGGTGAGGGTACCATTGATTTGAGCCTTCTTGGCACTCCATGTGTCTGCGTTTTCGAGGTTGTTCCCTTCGGTACCTCGGTTTTGTAGCACTTCCTCACTATACACACACAAGAACTTTCGTGCTGGAAATTCCTGTTGACGCTTAAACTTGTTGCGGAGTGCACGAGCCAGAGGACAAGTTTTCACTTTCCAAAACTCTGCCACACGAATCTTTTGTGGGTCGAGCTTCAGTGCAGCACCCATCGCAGAGAAGAATGTCGCTTTTGTTCGACAAGCCCTCTTGATGAGATGCGCCTTGTTTTCAAGAGAATCTATTGCATCAATGATGAAATCGAAATCATCGAGATGGAATTCCTCAGCAGTTTCTGCCGAATAAATCCGCTGCAATGCAATAATCTCAGCATGAGGATTGATTTCCAAAAGTCGCTCTCTCAGCACATCCACCTTCACTTGCCCCACAGTCTTCGTGGTTGCCATCAGCTGTCGGTTGATATTGGAAACGCTCACTTGGTCTGAATCCACTATCGTGAGATGATGAATTCCAGAACGAACCAAACTTTCTGCACACCAAGAACCCACACCGCCAACTCCAAAGAGGATGACCCGCTGCTTCTTGATGGCATCCATCACAGTTTCACCTAAAAGCAGCGATGTGCGTGCAAATATGTCTGGTTGTTCCATAGGAGTTTCAGAGTTTCAAGGGCGCAAGCGCCGTTTTCATGAGTGGAGGAGAGCTTGAGACTTTGGTATCTATTTCTTTTGGCTTGCACGGTTCTTCACCCTCTGTCGGATTTCTGCTTTATGTTTTGCTGCGCCCGACTTGTGTGCTCCCGTTTTATACGACTTGATGCGAGCCTTCGTCTTCACCTTTTTGGAATCCTCCGTTCGCTCCTTCTTGGCACCACTAAACTTGATGCCCGTGGTCATTGCCTGATATACTTCTTTATCGCTTGCCATCAATGATATTCATTGAAAAATGGTGAATGACTTTGGAAATCAATGGTGGAACAATCTGATGCCAGTGAATGCCATTGCGATGTTGTACTTGTCGCAAGTTTCAATCACGTTGTCATCGCGAACCGAACCACCAGCCTGAGCGATATATTCCACACCCGACTTATGAGCACGTTCGATGTTGTCACCAAATGGGAAGAAAGCGTCTGAACCCAAGCAAACGCCTGTGTTCTGAGCAATCCACGCCTTCTTTTCCTCCATCGTGAGAGGTTCTGGCTTTTCAGTGAAGAACTGCTGCCAAGTGCCTTCGCGAAGCACATCTTCCCATTCATCACCAATATACACGTCAATAGTGTTGTCGCGGTCTGCACGTCGAATACCCTCCTTGAATGGAAGTGCCATCACCTTTGGACATTGACGAAGCCACCAAATGTCGGCTTTGTTTCCAGCCAAACGAGTGCAATGGATTCGGCTCTGCTGACCTGCACCAATACCGATTGCCTGTCCATCCTTCACGTAGCAAACAGAATTCGACTGTGTGTATTTCAGTGTGATCAACGCAATCTTCAAGTCGCGCTTGGCATTCTCTGGGAAGTTCTTGTTATGAGTAGGGATGTTTTCGAAGATGTTGTCGCCCGTGAGGTCAATCTCATTGCGTCCCTGCTCGAACGTAATGCCAAATACCTGCTTGCGCTCGATAGGCTCTGGCTTGTATTCAGGGTCAATCTTAATCACGTTGTAAGTGCCCTTGCGCTTTTCCTGAAGAATCTTCAATGCCTCAGGCGTGTAGTCGGGAGCAATCACACCATCACTCACCTCACGTTTGATGAGCAATGCAGTTACTTCGTCGCAAGTGTCGCTGAGTGCGATGAAATCACCATACGACGACATGCGGTCAGCACCACGAGCACGTGCGTATGCAGTAGCAATAGGTGAGAGAGGCAACTTCACATCATCCACGAAGTAGATTTTCTTCAGAGTGTCGCTGAGAGGAGCACCTACGGCAGCACCAGCTGGACTCACATGCTTGAAAGAAGCTGCCGATGGCATACCCGTTGCTGCTTTGAGTTCCTTCACCAGTTGCCAAGAGTTCAGCGCATCGAGGAGATTGATATAACCAGGACGTCCATTGAGTACTTCGATAGGCAGTTCACCTGCTTCCATATAAATTCTGGAAGGCTTTTGGTTGGGATTACAACCATACTTAAGAGCAAGTTCTTTCATAATTATTTGGGGGATTGCTAATTGATATTACCTTAAAAAATACGCAGAATTACGAAATATTTTGCAAAGTTACGCTTTTTTTGACGAAAAAAATCAACAAATTAGCACAAATCTTGCCAAACAATTATCTTTTTCACTTTTCACTTTTAATTTTTAACTTTTAATTTCTAACTTAAAAAATGGTTAAGGTTGAAAATGTGAAAAGAAGTTAACGGAAAATTTTGATGTACCAATGTACCAATGTACCAATGTACCAAACTAAAAACTCCCACCTTGCAACTTACTGCAAGAT
>CADBXS010000030.1 GCA_902798705.1 uncultured Bacteroidales bacterium | reverse complement strand
TTTTTAATTCAGCTAATTCAAGTAGTGTGATTTCTCAGTTTGCTACAGAACAGAAGCTCAGACTTACAACAAAGGCAGTTGAGTTTGCATCTGCTACAAGCGCTACTTCAGGTACTGGTAAAGCCGGTCTTAATTACATAATTGATATGGAGGCGGGCGGCAGGAATTTTGATGCCGGCCAGACATCGCGTGATATCATCTGCTATACGCATATGGGAAAGCCTCTGAAACCTAAGACGCAGGCGCAGAAGGAATACGTTGACAATATCAGGAATACGGACATGGTATTCGGGATCGGTCCTGCCGGAACAGGCAAAACGTATCTTGCATGTGCTCTGGCGATCAGCGCATACAAAAACAGGGAAATAGAGAGGAACGAAAGAATGCTTTTGATGCAATGCTTTTGGGGATTGTCAGAGGCGTAAATGGGGATTTCATGAAACTCAACTTTGATTGGCTTGCAAAGATTTTGTAATGATAAATTATAACTTGGTACATTTTTATAAATTCATATTGACCTCGTGTTGTCTTTCCTTTATAAAATCGTAACAAGTTGTTCTTAACGATTACTGTAGGTTAGCCTCCCGAAATCGACGCAACACCCACCCAAACATGCCAATGATGGCTAAATAACTTCCTTCGCATGAGGAAAAATCTATATGGAAAAGTTTTCCGTGTACGCGGAAGAGTTCTCCGTTTATACGGAAAGGTTTTCCATTTATACGGAAAAGCCTTCCATTGAGTTTTTTCCCTATCGTTGCTGTTTTCGTCTGTTGAATCTGGAGTTCTTTAAATAGAATCATCCCAAGTTATTTTTAAACGATTACTAAAACCACTAATTACTCGAATTAAACGAACCTACAGTTCGGCGTTAGCCAATTTTTAGCTCGGCATTTCAGTTCAATTGAAGGAATGATTGGCTTTCGCCGAGCTGATGGTTCAGTTCAATCAAAGAAGAGCACCAGTATATAGGACATATGTGTTACTTTATTACTTCGTCAAGTACATATTGTCTGTATGCATCAGCTGCAAGCATAAGTACACAATTCTTATTGAAATATTTTTCATGCTTTTGGACATACTCCGCAGCAGTAAACCAAATTACAGGAATACCATCTTTTTCTTTTTCTGGAACAAATTGCGTCCTAATATCAGGCACTCCATTTCTTACAAGCATTCTAACTTCTTTTGCTAATTCATTTCGATGTTTAGCCTCTTCATTTGCTGCAACACGTTCTCTTAAATCAAAATTATTAATAAATCGTGGTTCTGTTATTCTTATAGCTTCCTTGAAAGATTCGATAGAATTTGCATCATCACTATGCCACCAGTAAAGTTCAGACAACGCACCATTACTGCGATATTTATTCAATTCCTCTTCTGACAGCAAATTACAAGGTCGCGGATAAGCATCTCTTATTCCTTCATGTAATAATGAGTAAGTTAGAGATTGCCCCATATAATAATTACAAGTAAATGAGTTTTCAAACAAGCTGCTTGTATCTATTCCTATACATACATAAATCTTCTCATCAATCATCTTTGCAAATAAACCTGTTTCTGCGAAGATTGAGTCCTTAAAAAATGTATATCCCATTTCTTCAAAGAATGGGATAAGTAGCTTAAACAGTTGTTTTCTTGTCACTTTCATATTTATAATACTTATCGAAAGATTCTTTTCTGTTGCAAAAATATGTAATGATTCAACACTTTACGAGTGAACGTGCACTACGCATCTCTATTCCGAACTTGGTTTTTCTTGATATTTTCCAGTGCCGTTGCAGACAGAGCAAATGTATCGTCCGTCGGGTGACTTTCCGTTGCCATGACAGGAAGGGCACTTGCCTTGCTGTTTGAGTTTTTCTGCTTCCTTCGCCCGCTCCTTGCTGCTTGGGTGATAGCCCTTAGGCTTCTCTGCGTTTTTCAGCACCTGATAGGTATCTACATCCATCGTATTGTCAATAATGGATATGCATGAAGAAAGCCCCACCATTCCACAGAGCAACAGTAGAATGGCGAGCCAATGGTTTTGAATCTGTTTCATTTGTAGCATAAACAGCATTAGAACTTATATTTCACGCCTGCAAGAAGCAAACCCTGCTCACCAAAACCCAATTCCATATAGCCACGCAAATGGGTGCTTCCTGCCTCCAAGCCAACCAATGAGAGCTGACCGTTAGGAATGACAACGGTATCCTTGTAGTCGGTGCCTTTTGAGTCATCATCTTTCTGTTTCTCGAACATCAAGGTTACGCCGAGAGCGAACTTTGAATAGAAGCCGAAGTGCTTCTTGCGCACCCAGTCGAACTTGGCGCCAGGAATCAAACTGACGTTATAACGAGATGCTTTTCCGGTTAGTTCCTTGCGATGAGTGCCATCGCTGTTGTTTGTCCACTCCGCATACATATCGCGTTTCAGTGAGTTATAGCCCAAGAAGCCACCCAGTCCTATAATATTGTTGACATGGTAATAATATTCAACGGAGATGGCTGGTGAGAAGCTTTTGTCACCATAAGAATAATGTCCAGTGTAATAACCACCTGTGACAGCAGTCGTGGCAGCTGCCGAAACAAGAATACTCGTGAAGTCGGCGATGGCGCTGACAACTTGTGACAAAGCGTCAACACCTACGGTGACGCCCACTTCGTGTTTTGTGTCGTAATATTCGTGCTTCTGTGCATGAATATTTGTTATAGAAATGATACTGACTAAAACTATCACTAAAAACTTATTCATAGCATATAGTAAGAAGTATGTGTTAATGTCTTCTTCCGAGGTTGATGCCAACATAGAGGTTAATGGAACCAAAGTTGTTGCGAACCTTGAGTTGGTCCATATTGAAGCTATTGCTATAGTAAATAGCATTAGCACCGGCATACCAGCGTGTGTTGTTATAGACAATACCGGCACGAGCTGTATAGTCCAGATTGAAAGAAGTCTTTCTGTAAGTGTTATTGCCTTCGCCTATGGTTTCGATGACTGCCTTATTGAATTTCAAGCCTGGATTGATGGCTAGGTGGGCTCCTAAAGTCCAATTGTGGGCAAACACCCAGTTGTAACCATAGCCCAACTGAGCAGTAATGCTCTTGTAGTTGGCATCTCGCAGCACTTCTTCTCCTTCCATCGTTTCCTCGAAGATAGCTTTATATAACTGATAGATCGATCCACCAGGCTTGAGGCTCTCCAAATCTTCTTCAGTTAATTCTTCTTTGTGATCTTTCATGGCTATGTAATATGTACCCTGATAAAATACGTCAGTAAGGAATTCTACCTCATCGAGGTCGAGCACTGTTTTCATATAACCCAAACCAAAGGTTGGAGAGCCGGCACTCTTGCGCTGCACGGTGCTCTGGGCAAACACAGCTGGCATAGAGTAGTGCTTGTGGTTGAGCACATAATAGAGGTCGAAACCCAAGTATTTCGTGGAGAACGAACTACAGCTCATGTTCTTTGGAAACGTTTCCTCATCCTCTTTGTCTAAGCCCAGCTTACGAATCTTGAAGTCGCCGTCCGCCTTTCGGTAGAAAACATCCAAGCCGAAGGCATTGGAATAGACTCCCAGCGTAAAGTCGGTGCGGTTTTTCGACTTGAAGAAATTCTTCATATCGATGGTATAGCCCAAGAACAGGAACTTGTAGCCGGCAAAGGGACCCAACTTGAAGGCAGGGTCGGACGATAGTATCATTTTTTCACCATCGCCAAAGTCCATTGACACTCGGTCGTACACGTAGGAACCTTGTCCCATCACCGTCCAATCATAGTGTTGAGGTTCTATGTAAGTGGTGTCAGTTTCGAACAACGTCTCAAAAAAACTCTTTCGGTACTCCTGTGCAAAGACAGTCAAAGCACACGCCAAAAGCAAAAACAGGGTAAAAAGCTTTCTTTTCATGCTGCTAATTTAGCAAATATTTCGTAAGTGTCTAAAAAACAAAAAGAAAGCCGAAAGACAATTTATAATTGGTAACAAAATCGTCACAAGACACAAATTTAATGCTTGTTTTCGGCTCTCTTTGATGCAAAGTTATATATAATTAAGCAATCTGCCAAACTTTCGCGAAGTTTTGTTATGAGGCTTCCAACTTGTCGGGCTGGTTGTCAGGCTCTCGTGGTTGTGGCATCCATGATGCTGCCATCATCTTACAGGTCGGATTTGTAGTTCGTTCTTTGTTGAAATACTTGCGAGTAATCGCCTCTATTTAGATTGCGCTTATAATACACATCTTCGTTTATCTTGATTCCTGTAGGTATGCGAACATCATCAAACATACTTCTTATTTCTTCGCTCATGGTGTCGACTGGGTCGCTTGTTCGGTTGACAACAAGTTCGTGCAAGGTGTGTCCGATGCTGAATGATTCCAGCTTCTTGCGCTCCGCTTCCAATGCTTCAAGTGTTTTAGGGTCGTAAGCCTGTAAGAAGTCAGCCAGCATCTTGTCGGTATTATAACTCTCCGTTGGATTGCCTTGCTCATCTTTGCCAACAGCAAGTATCTGGGCGCGCTGGTCTTCCCGTCTTCTTACAAACAAAATAGCATTGCTGATGCACTCATTTTCGTATCCTTTGATTGACAAGGGGTTGAAGCTGCCATCGGTGGCAAACATGATGTTAGTGAAAGCCTGGAACATTGTTCGGTTCTCGTCGGTGATGGGGGTGTCGGTATCGAAATATCGAACCAAAGCCAACAACAAGCCTTGCAACAATTCGTAAAACGATAGTCCGAAATGCTGGGCAATAATGCATAACTTTTGCTTGTCTGTGTGTGAAATTTTTGTTGCTATGGTCGTGTAATAACCTTGCGTGCAATCGTTCTTTGCTTTCATGTCTAATGGGTTCTTTAGTTACTATATAGCATGCAATTAACGGTTGCAGGTATACCTCCAAATTATTGTGCGATAGTCTGATATTATTAAGCTTTCTGCCATCCGTATTTATCGAATTATCATGCTTGTATCATCCCATTTTGAACAAGGCATCTATTAATCGATATGTGATATAGCACCAATTTTTTTCGACTTCTAAGTGGTAATTGGTTTTCAATGATGCTTTCGTTCATTTTAGGTGTTGTCCTGTTCCGTGATAGCTTTGCTTAAGTGGTTCGGAAAAAGTACCCTCCCCTAAAACTTCCTGTGTTGTATCTTGTAAGGGCAGGTGGATTTGGGAAAACAGGTACCCACGATTAAAAAAACGGGGGGCGGTTCTTGTGCCGCCGTCGGGTCGGCTCCCATGGTTGAGGCATCCATGATGTTTGCTGTCAGCTGTGCGCGAAAGCGCAACCGTGAATGTATAAAGCGAGCGCACTTGTGCGCGAAGCTATTTCTTTTTTGGTTCTTTTTTCTTTATACATACACCTTATTATTCGCGCGCGCGAGAAAAGTCGATTAAACGCGTTTTTTAGTGCACAAAACGGCATGGATGGGCAAACTATCCATGCTGAGCGTAAAACGCGCTGTGAGGCTTTTTCGTGGCTTTTTTCGGCTCATTTATTCGTCGGCACACCGATGTGAACATGCAAACTCGTATATTCTAATATTCAGCACCGTTATTCCTGCCAGCTCGCAAGCCTTTAGATATGCTGCCACAAATTCGCCAAAGTCCTTTGTCTTCGCTCTCATGTGGCTAATCCAATCGTCTTCAGCAAGCCTCTCACGCTCGATTAGCACATGCCATTTGTTCCAATACCATGTTTACAAATCACCATGATCATTCACCTTGTAATGTGCCAGCGGTTTGCGATAGTCCTTTGTGGGGTCTATCTCTACCCAACAATCGGACAAATTTACATCTTTAATCTCGTGTTTCATGTATTCTAATAATATGCTTGTTTCGTTTCCTGTTTCATTGTGTTTCACTGTTTCACTTGTTTCATTTGTTTCACTGTTTCACGTTTTGAACATGAAACAGTGAAACAAAAAAACATGTAATCACTTCTTTTTTAGTATGCGACACACCTTTGCTGGACTGATGCTCAACTCATGGGCTATTTGTCGGTGACAAATCCAATCGTGGAGAAATGCTAGAAAGCACCTGTCTTCTCAACTTTCAGTCTGGAGGATGGTGTACGCATGAAAGACACCATCCACACCGATGCAAACAAAAAAGGAAAGGTTCCCAACGGGTGGGAGCCTCTCCTCAAGACTACAAAAAAAACGAACTATTAATAAACCATGTGCGGAAGTATTACATATTTGGTTGGTCTCCCCAAACAATACCGTTCATATTCGGTTTGAGGTTCCCATCTTTATCATAGATGAAAAGATGTTGCATTCTCTTTCTCTTAAAGTTCTTCGCATTGAGTTTCTCGCAGAAGTCAGACACCATTTCATAACATTCCACCATCCACGGCTCAGGAGTGAGCAAGCTTTCCTCCCTGAGGATGCTTTCGTTAACCTTGAGGATGCCGTTTTCAACGGTAATAGCCTTTAGGAACTTGTCCCTGTAGATGTCCTCAGCCAAAGGCATTTGCTTAAAAACAAAGCCTCTTTCTTTAGGTATCTGGACTTCTGAGCTGCTGTCCCGAATTGCACTCCAAAAGTCCTCGTCTCTCGACTTAGCCATATCCTCAAGGAACTGCACTCGCATCTCGTTGCGCTTTATAGCATCCCTGTAGATGTCCTCAAAGGTACGAGAGTGAATGTACTTGCGAACACTTGCATCGTCTGACACACCTAAAGCAATTAAAACCGGTCTTACTTCTTTTATATACTCAGCAATAAACTGTGCTGAGAGTCGCTTTAAATCTCTTTGTAGTTGTAGAGAATAAATGTTAGGAATTTTTATCATAATTGTATTATTTTGGGTTATTAATGGTTCTACTAATCTTATATTACATCTAAATGAGTTTACCCTCCCATCTGGGAGGATGCCATCATAACGTGAGGCTTTTGTTTGGCTTTTTCGGCTCATCTATTCGTCGGCATACCGATGTGAACATGCAAACTCGTATATTCTAATATTCAGCACCGTTATTCCTGCCAGCTCGCAAGCCTTTAGATATGCCGCCACAAATTCGCCAAAGTCTTTTGTCTTCGCTCTCATGTGGCTAATCCAATCGTCTTCAGCAAGCCTCTCACGCTCGATTAGCACATGCCATTTGTTCCAATACCATGTTAACAAATCACCATGATCATTCACCTTGTAATGTGCCAGCGATTTGCGATAGTCCTTTGTGGGGTCTATCTCTACCCAACAATCGGACAAATTTACATCTTTTAATCTCATGTTTCATTTCTTCTAATAATATGCTTGTTTCGTTTCCTGTTTCATTGTGTTTCACTGTTTCACGTTTAAAACATGAAACAGTGAAACAAAAAACATGTAATCACTTCTTTTTTAGTATGCGACACACCTTTGCTGGACTGATGCCCAACTCCTGGGCTATTTGTCGGTAGGGCTTTCCCTCGCTCTGAAGCTGTATGATTGCTTCTTTGAGCGCGACTTCTTCTTTACTTCCAATCTCCTTTAGATGCTCTTTTTCGGTGGCAAATCCCATCTTGGAAAAATGCAAGAAAGCACCTGTCTTCTCAATGCTACAGACAATAACATTCTCTGAATGATATTCAAGTGTTCCGCTTCTAATCTTCAGTTGCTTAATATATCGAAGTCCTGCATCTTTCGCACTCAATCCGATGGAGAAAGCCGCGTCGAACAAGTTAAAAAGCTTCTTGCTTCCGGCAAGGTCGTTTTGTGTGATGGGGTTCGCGAGGTTGCGTTTTGGTGTGTGAGCTATCACTAACAAGCTCCATCCATACTTTATTTTCAGTCCTAACAAAGACTTCATTAAAGTTCCTGCTGCTTCTCCTTTTTCGCTCGCATTGCAAAGCCATGTCAAGTTGTCTATTATGACAACTTCTGCACCAACTTGTAATGCGGTCTGCTCTATATTCCGAATGACAACATCTTCAAAGTCCTTTCCAACTTCCAATGTTTCCGGATTTATATCTACCCTGTACAAGTCTGGTGGAAAGTCGTGGAGGTGTCCGGCATCGTCAGAATATCGCAACTGAAATTGTTTATCTGATAGCTCAAAGTCGAAGTAAAGCACTTTCTGCCGTTTCGCTATCTCTGATGCCATCTGAACAGCATACACCGATTTGCCCACATTGCTGTCAGCAAACAAACAACATGTTTCGTGTTCATACCAAAGTGAAAACCAAAGTTGAACAGGATTGGGGCGCAATGATGCATCGTGTAAAGTTTGGTTTGCAGTCTTTATATTGAACATTCCGCACTTTCCTTTTTCCAACTCTTTCAGTTCCTCAAAGGTGGCTAACTTCGGAGGCCACGAGTCTTCGGGTGATGGTATATCGGGGTTCGTTTTTTCCTCCATGATGCAATTACTTTATGCTGGTTGATACACAATGCGCAAGTGCCTGGTCTTCCGCTTCCTGCCATGTGTTCACGCGGTTCTGTAAGCACCATTCTTCCACTTCCTTGCGGTCGAAGAATAACAACTTCGTGTTGGGCTTATGGTGTGGGATTAGCTTCTTACATGTCAGCTTGTAAAGCGTGCTTTTGCTGATGCCTGTGAGTAATGCCACATCGTCAATTGTCAGAACTTTCTTCGATGCCAACAGGGTGTTGCGCTCAATAACATCAAGTCTTTCTAAAATCTTTTCTTCCATTGTTACCGTATGGATTAAATTTGATTTTTGTAGCGGTCTATGTATGCGCACACTTCCGCTCTCAATCTTCATTGCTGGGTGTCGCATATCGCCAGCAAATCGGAATTGACAGTGCAAAATTAGCCTAAAAAAGTAAAGCAATCAAAAAATAAAAATAGCCTTTAATCGTGCCTGATTAAAAGCTATTTTTTGCTATTTTTCGGTGTCTGTATTTATCTCCATTTCCTTTCTTATGCGGTCAATTATGGGCTTTAATTCGGCATCGGTAAAAGGTTTATATTTAGGCTTGGTTAAATGCTTGATTAAATTCTCGTATTGATAGTGACATCTTATATAGTCTTTTAGTCCGGATTTATTAATACCAAACCCACGTTCAATGCTTGCTGCTTTTGGGCACTCGCTCAGCCATCCAGCCTTATGGCAAGCGATAATTATTTTTGTAGCCTCTTTTCCTATCTTTCCTGCAAGCTCTTTTTTCAAGATGAGCAAAAAATTTGCTTTATTCACTAATTTTTCATTTACTAATTCTTCAACCGCCTTGTCTTTGGGTCTGCCTCTCTTTCCTTTGGTCTTTTCGACTGATGCCCTATTTTCTGTTGTAGTTCCGATGGTGTCCTCATCGCCTGTTGTCGGGTTGGGTTGGTTTTCGGCATCCATGATGCTGCCATCGGGTCGGCTGATGGGCTGCTTCGGCTTGTATGTGGTTCTTATGTATTCGGCAAGGTTTTTTATGTCGCAAACTTTTACATTCTCAAAGCGTTTTATTTCGTCTTCAGTTAGTATTACGTTCCAATCCGTCGCGGACTGAATAAGCGATGTAATTACAAGCTCATAGTCAAATGCGGTTTTGGGGTCGTGCTTCCCTCTTATCTTGTACGACACAACCAAATCCAACAAGTCATTAACGAGCGTAACTGTGTCTGCTTTTCTCTCGCTGTATATCTCCACTACTTTTAATGATTGTTCGCTTACTTCCAAAATGCTTGCTTCTGGGTTCTTGCGTTCCCATTCAATAAAATCGATGATTTCTTTTCTTGCTGCCATAACTTTGCGCTGATTTAGTCAAACAATCCGTTAGTGAGGTCGACGGCATCTTCTTTCTTCTTGTCTATGATGTCGGCATACACCTGTGTTATTGATATGTTCTTATGTCCGAGTAACTTGCTAACTGTGAACAGGTCTGCACCGAGCGTTAGCTCCATCGTGGCAAATGTGTGTCGGCTCATGTGGAAGCAAATATCTTTAGTTATGCCAGCTTCCTTTGCCCATTCACGCAATTGTCTTCCGAGTGTTGAGCGGTCGTGTGGCACATGGAAGATGTGGTCTTTCGCATTGGCTTTGCCTCTATCCGGCATCCATCGCAATGCCTCGTTGCTTATCTTGGTTTCAAAGTGTCGCTGTGTCTTCTGAATAGTCGTGCTGATGTATGGTTGTCCGTTCTTGGTGGTTATGTTTTCCCATGTGAGGTTATTAATGTCACTTATTCGCAAGCCTGTGAAACATGCGAACAGGAAAGCGCGCTTCAACTTGTCGTTGCGATAGTCGGTTGCAATCAATTTGCGAAGCTCATCAATTTCAAGATATGCGCGTGTGCTTTGCTCTGCCTTTAGTGGCTGCTTGTCTTCATCGGTTAGTAATGATACAGGATTGCTCAAGATGTATTCTTCTTGCACCGCTCTATTGAGCGCACTTGTGAACACATGGAAATAAGCCTTTGCTGAAACTGCAGTTAGTGGTCGGTGGGCAACTGTGCTTTTCTTGTTCGTCAGTCCGGCAAGGTATGCAATAAAGCGTTTGCAAAAAGCTTTGTCGATGTCGGCTAACCGTGTCTTATCACCGGCAAAGTCAATTAGATGTTGACGAACAGTTGCAACAGACAATGCGCGCCTATTGCTTTGTCCGTTCTTCTCTTTGATTTGTGCGTATATCTCCATCCACTTGCAAAGCAATAGCTTTTGCTTTGTACGTGACTTCAATACACCGCCATTACTCATTATTTCGTTTTCGCGCTGGTTGCGTATCGCCATCGCTTCTTGCATGGTGTTTGCATTGAGTATCTTTGCTGCTTCGTCTTTCTCTGCAACTAAATACAACTTCAAAAACTCATACGATCGTTTGCCATCGCGATACATGTCAAGATATAAAACTCTCCTGCCTTTTGCGCGCTGCTTGCTTCTGATGGAAACAAAAGATGTTTCCCGAATTTCTTTTTTTGGTCGTGCCATGATTATAAGATTTTGTTACCGATGCAAAGGTACATGTTTTTTTGTTACCAACAAAGAAAATTGGTAACAAATTAGTCACATTTTGGTAACAAAAAATCGGCTTATTATAGGAAAACAAAAAATAAGACTAATCGCCTAAAAGTCTTTATTTATATGCCTTTTATTATATTTTGTTTTCCTCAAAAAGTGTTATCCAAACTTCATGCTGCAAATTTAGCACTCAGTAACGTGAAAAACAAAATTTCGAGTGATTTTGTCACCATCGAGGTATCGCTTTCTGCATAAATTCCTCACTTTCACCCCAAAATAATGCACTCTGTTTCTTCTTGATGAGAAAGAATTTCTCTATCTTTGCGGATGGAAACTGATAACTTTTAACTGAACTATCAAACGATGAAGAAAAAAACACTGATTGTAGCTGCCAGTCTTCTCTTGTGCTTCTCCACGAGCCGTGCAGCAAGTTGGGGTCCATGCCTTTTCGAGGCTTTCCCTGAAGAAACGAAAGCAGAACAACCCATCACCACTGAAACGCAGAAGGAAAAGAAACGCATCACCATCTTCACGATTGGCGACTCTACGATGGCTGACAAGCCCATCGATAGCGACAAGCAGGAACGTGGTTGGGCCATGATGCTGCAAGGTTTCTTTCCAAAGGGCGTTGATGTGGATAACCACGCACTCAACGGCTATTCCTCCAAAAGTTTCATCGACAATGGCAAATGGCAGGCTGTGCTCGACAAACTGCAAGCGGGCGATTATGTCATCATTCAGTTTGGGCACAACGACGAAAAAGCAAATCCAGCTCGACACACTGATCCTGGAAGTACTTTCGACGACAACCTACGTAAATTCGTGAACGAAACACGTGCCAAGGGTGCCACCCCTATCTTGATGAACAGCATCGTCCGCCGCAAGTTCTATCAGGATGCCAATGCCGTGGCTGCGGACGACAATCGTGTGAGCGAACTGAAAAAAGTGACTGAAGGCGACACACTCATCGACACACATGGAGCTTACCTCATTTCTCCTCGCACGGTTGCTGAGGAAATGGGGGTGGTGTTTGTGGATGCCAACAAAATCACGCACGACCTCATCCAGCCAATGGGTCCCGAGGACTCCAAGCGTCTCTTCATGTGGATCAAACCTGGGGAATATGAAGTCTATAAGGATGGACGACAGGATGACACGCACCTGAACGTGTTTGGTGCTCGTACCATCTGCCGTGCACTCATTCAAGCTGTCTGCGAGAAAGTACCTGAATTGGCTAAACTCGAAAAGGACTTCGACATTGTGGTGAGCCAGCAAGGACGTGGCGAGTTCTTCGATCTTCAGCAAGCTGTGAACAGTGTTCCTGTGGGTAAGAAATGCCGCATCCTCGTGGCTGATGGAGAGTTTGGAGATGTGCAGAAACCAAAGGGTTCGAAAGTGAAAATCATCAAAAGGAAATGATATGAAAAAGCAAATCATACTGGCAGCATTGTGCTTCATGGGGCTCTCTGCCACTGCTCAAAGCGTTACGACTTTCACTCACCCTTGGCTGGGTAAGAAAGTGGGATATATTGGTGATTCCATCACTGACCCCAAAAACAAGACTGGTCAGAAAAAATACTGGTTGTGGCTTCAGGAATGGTTGGGCATCACCCCATACGTTTATGGTGTGAGTGGACGCCAATGGAATGACGTGTGTCGTCAAGCCACCAAACTCAAGGAAGAGCATGGCGACGACGTGGATGCCATCTTCGTTTTCATGGGTACCAACGACTGGAACAATGCAGTGCCGATGGGTGAATGGTATGCAGAAAAGGATTCCATGGTGGAATTTGCGCATGGAGGAAGTACCAAACAACTTGTGCAACGCCGCCACCGTAAGCAGGTGAAAGGCAACGACAGCTTTAAAGGACGTATCAACTTGGCTCTCGATTCACTCAAGCGCCTCTACCCTCACAAGCAAATCGTTCTCCTCACGCCTATCCATCGTGCTCGTTTCTATGCCAACGAAAAGAACTGGCAACCAACCGAGGATTGGAGCAACGCTCTCGGACTCTTCATCGACGACTATGTGCAGGCTGTGAAAGAGGCTGGCAACGTGTGGGCAGTACCTGTCATTGACTGGAATTCCACTTCTGGACTCTATCCTATGCACGAAAATGAAGATTACTTCGGACACGAAAACGACCGCCTCCATCCGAACGACAAAGGACAAGAGCGCATGGCTCGCACGCTGATGTACCAACTACTGGCATTGCCTTGCCAATTCTAAGATTTTAAAAAACTGGAATTAAAAATCTTCACGCTTCTCTCTTATGAAAAAAAGTATTTTCCTCTCTATTGCCCTGATTTGTTCTCTGGGTTGTGTTGCGCAGAAAACCCGCATGGGCGACTACTTGGAGTCCACCTCCTATAACGATGATAAGCGTGGAGCCGAACGATGGTTGCAATATGTTCCGAAGGATGATGCTTTCGTATGTGTGAATGGCAAGAACCGATTCACTCGCGCTCTCTATGGTGGCTACACGCAATACCGTCTCGAAACCAGTGACCGCCCTGCTTTTGCACTCTTCCTGAATTCTCGGAATTGTAGAAACATCCAAGTGTTTGCCACTTACAAAGGTACTGAAATCTCCCTCGATGCCACTGATTTCTGTGAGGCTCGCTACACGAAGGGCATGCGCACTTACATCGTTCGTGACCATCGTTGGGGCAATGCAGAAATGCTCATCGATGCCACTTGTCTTTACGATGCTGATGCAGCATTGCTGAGATTCACTACCAAGGGATTTGATAGCGATGTGACGCTGAGAGCCGTTATGAAAAACATCGCTGTCACTCGTCTTTCCCGCAATGGTGACCTCGGTGCCGACAAGCCTGGTTGTTTTGAAGCAAACGGGGATGCGCTCGACACAAAACAATGGAGCATGAGGGGTGATGGCGAGTCCTTTGCCCGTACTGATAGCCTTGAATTCACTGCCAACGTAAACGGAAAGGCAGCCTTTGAGAAGAATCTCAAGCTTTTGGACGAAGTGGCAAACCGCATCCATTTCGACACACCCGACCCATATATCAACGCCATCGACGAAGCACTGATGTTTGCTGCCGAAGGTGCTTGGGATGGAGAAACTTGGCTGCATGGTGCCATAGGTTGGCGCATGCCGCTCAATGGTTGGCGTGCAGGCTATCTGAGCGATGTGCTGGGTTGGGACGACCGTGCCAAAAAGCATTTCAATGCATACGCAGCGAGTCAGGTGACGGACGTGGAACCTGTCATTCCTCATCCTTCGCAAGATGCTGCGATGAACATGGCAAGAGCTGAGAAGAAATGGGGAACGCAGATGTATTCCACTGGGTACATTTGTCGCAATCCGAACCGAAACGACCAAATGCACCACTACGACATGAACCTCAACTACATTGATGAGTTGTTATGGCATTTCCAATATGATGCCGACATCGAGTATATGAAGCAGATGTGGCAAGTGTTGGAACGTCATCTGGCATGGGAAAAGCGCAATTTCGACCCCGACGGCGACCATCTCTACGATTCCTATTGTTGCATCTGGGCAAGCGATGCTCTTTATTATAGCGGTGGTGCTGGTACCCACTCCACTGCTTACAACTATCGTGGCAATCTTCTCGCTGCCAAAATCGCAAAAATGATTGGAAAAGATGGTTCTAAATATGAAGCTGAAGCCGCTGCCATCCTCAAGGCGATGAATGAGCGTTTGTGGGTGAAGGACGGACAGCACTGGGCTGAATACCAAGACTTGATGGGATTGCAACGAGTGCATGAAGATGCAGCCCTTTGGTCCATCTATACCCCTGTGGATTGTGGTGTGGGTACGCCCGAACAGATGTACCAAACGACTCGCTTTGTGGATCGCAATATTCCGCATATCGACGTGCGTTTTAGCGTTCCTGAGCAATACAAGAACTATTGGCACCCAACTGCTGCCGACCAGCATCTGCAAGTCATCAGCACCAGCGACTGGTTGCCTTACAACTGGAGTATCAACAATGTGGCTTCAGCCGAAATCATGAATATGGTGCTTGCCTATTTCAAGGCAGGACAGTCCGAGAAGGCTTATCGAATCCTCAAAGGCAATGTGATGGACCAAATGTATGTGGGTGACAGCCCTGGCAATCTCGGACAAGTGAGTTTCTACGATGCTGCACGAGGTGAGTGTTATCGCGATTTCTCCGACAACACAGGCATTTCCGCCCGTGCCTTCATCCAGGGACTCTTTGGTATTGTTCCTCAAGCACTCGATGGCATTTGCTACATCCAACCAGGTTTCCCACAGGAATGGAACCATGCTTCCATCACCACTCCTTACCTCTCCTACTCCTTCCATCGTGAGAATGGCAAAGACATTTACGAAATCCGTCAAAACTTCAAACAGCCTCTCCGCATCATCTTCCGCCAAAGCCTTGGCAATGGCAAATGGAGAATCGTTGAAGGAAACAGCGAACACTCACAGCAAATCGTTGTGGAAAGCAGAGTGAACAAAAACGATAACGAAAACGATAACGGCCATTCGGATGGTATCGCTTCACGCTTCTCACTTCACGCTTCACTTTCTGCCCCAACTGAGGGTAAAGTAAAGCGTCCTATGGTGAACCTACAAGCCCACTTCAATGCTGAAGTTGACGACATCTACAAGCAGAAATATCTCTCCCCTCGTCCACAAGTCACCACCTTGCAAATTCCAACGCAAGGCATTGGCGAATGGTGTCATCCTCAATACACGGCAGAAATAAACGATAGCGTGTTGCGTACCCTCATTGTCAACGACACCTACAATGTGGCTGGTGTGGATTTCCTCATTCCGAAAGAAGGCAAAAACATCATCTACACTTCCCGTTGGGACAACTACCCTACCCGCTATTCCGTTCCTATCAAAGGAAAGGCAAGCTTCGCCTATCTGCTCATGGCAGGTAGTACAAACCCTATGCAGAGCCACATCGAGAATGCGCATGTCGTCGTCACCTATACCGATGCCACGAGCGACACGCTCCATCTGATTCCGCCTTACAACTGGTGCCCTATCGAGCAAGACTATTTTGTGGATGGCATGGCATTCAAGACCCTCGAACCTCGTCCTTATCGCCTCTGTCTTGGCACAGGAGATGTAAGTCGCAACCTTGGCAAACTCTATCATATCAAAGAGGTATATGGCAGAGAACTCCCTGGCGGTGCAGCTCAAATGCTGAAGATGCCACTCAATCCTCGCAAGAAACTCCAATCACTCTTCCTCGAATCACTCTCCAACGACGTCGTTGTCGGTCTTATGGCCATCACACTCGAACGGTAATAAATGAAAAATGAAGAATGTAGAATTATTATTCATCCATCATTCTTCATTTTTCTTTTACTTTTTCCCCTTCCTATGGTCTATAGTTTCCATGCCCTTGTATTTCTCAGCAGGAAACTCGAAGAGTGCGTCGCTGATGTCTCCAAACTTAATATTCGACAACTGCACCTTGATAGTGAAAATGCGCCAGCGCACCTTTAAGTATTTCGGTACCTGCGTTTTCATGTCCAAAGCCAGCATCAGGTGCTTGATACCATCCACATTCTTCTTGGCATCCATGTCAATTTTGTATTCCCCGTCCTCAATCTCCAATTCATAATCGTAGTTGTTGGGGTTCAGCGTCATCGCACTCGAGTGAGAATTGCGTTCAGGGTCGTTTGAGTCAAAAATCTCTAATCGTTTCTTCGGCTTGTTCAGACGCACGTACTGCTTTCCGTTGTTCCACACCACAAGCTTCTTCTCGTCGTAGCGTTCCTTTCCATTCTTATAATAAATCGTTCCCATGGTCTTGAACACACCGATGATATTCACCGAATATGTCAATCGAGAACCCTCTGTTCCATACACCTTCTGATAAGTACTCTCGAAGAGTTCCTTTGCCTTCTTTGCATTCGCCGCTTTCTGTGCAGGTGTTTTCCTCTGAGCCATGGCACAACAGCATCCCAATATCAGACACGCCATCAACAGCACCACAAACCTGCCACCAACATGATTCTTCATTTTTTATTCTAAATTCTTAATTATTATTTCGTTATCACTTGTTCTCTCTCTTATCCACAATTTTCCAATCCTTATAATTATCCTTTGGGAACACAAACAAATCATCGCTCACAGTTCCCTTCTTGTAATTCGAAATCGTCACACTGGTCCAGAACCAAAGCAACTTGATTTTAAGCACCTTTGGCACCAGCGTCTTCTTGTTCAGAACAGCCTTGGCAAGTTTGATGCCATCCACCCCAGGTTTTGCATCCATCGACACCACTACATGGTTGCCCTCCGTCTTCATGTCGAAGATGTAGTTCTTAGGGTCGAAAGTGAATTTTGTAGAATACATATCGCGATCGGGCGAGTCGGCATCATAAATCTCCACCAACTTCTTCGAGTGAAACGCACGAACATACGTCTTTCCATCGCACCACACCGTACTTTTCTTCTCCACAAACTTGCTCTTCTCGCCCTTGTACCAAATAGAACCTGTCGTCTTATAGATGCCAATGATATTGATGCTGTATGAAAGCGAGACACCCGTTCCGTGGAATATCTCGCCATACACCTTATCAAATATCTGTTTGGCCTGTCGCTGGCTTTCCGTCTGCTGCTGTGCCTCAGCATTCATTCCGAAAGCAAACAGCGCTACCACCAGCCATATCTTCATCATGCAAAGACTTTTTTTAGTTAATGAACCTTTCTTTTCTCCCATCGTCTTCGGAAAGGAACTGGGGCAATGCTCTCATTACCAATCATCATCCTCGTTGCCCACGATTCCATTCTTCACAGCCTCCTCAATCTTGTCCATCACAGCATTCGAGTAGGCATGTGTCATCACCAGCGCCTTCGCACAAGTGCGCTTCTGTGCATCCTTATCCACGAACGGATAGTGCTTCGCAATCTCCCACACCTTATCGTAGAGGTTCGCATTCGTCTTGTCTTCGGCCTTGCGCTTGGAATCGCCTGCCATACCTCGCAAATCGTTCTTCTCTTTGTCGATAGATACACCAAAGAAACCACCACTGATGTCGGCAAGCACATCATAATTCTGCACCGTGTATGTCACACGGATGCGCTCGTCCTTGATGTCTATGCGAATCACAGGAGTGATACTGACAGAATACTTGTTGATGGTACCGATGTGTTCCGCAATGTTAGGAATTTTCGAAGAGATGATGATGCATCCGTCTTCCTTGTCATTGAGCGTGATGGCACCCTTCTCCTTAAATGTGGCAGTAGCCCAGTAGTTGAGAGCCACGTACAACTGGTTCTTGTTCTTTCCTGGTACCTCTATCACCTGCTGGTATGTCAAACTTTCGTTCTTGTCCAGCTTCAGCATCTGCTTGAGGTTGGCAGCAGCTTCCAACCACTTATCCCCATAGCGTTCCTTCGCATATTTCTCCAAGTCGGCCGACTTCATCACCTGTGCACTTGCCGACAGTGAGGCAACGCAGAAGAGAATGACAGCCATCAAACTTTTCACATCTTTTTTCATAATTCATCCGTTATTTTTATTAGATACCTACTTTATTGATATAATTTTATGCGCTGCAAAATTACAGCAATTTTTCTTGGCAGTTAAATGTTAATAGTTAAAAGTTAATAATTCCCCGTCTATTGGCATTTATTTTTCTATTTTTAACGATAATCCAATCATAATTTCAATTATCAATTATCAAATTCTAATTTTTACTTTTAAATTTTCAGTTTTCTATTTTTATTTTCTATCTTTGCCCCAACACCCAACAAACGATAAAAACAGAAGCAACATGAAAAAAATTCTCAAAGTGCTGTGCGCCTTAGCAGGGCTTCACGTCGGAGCTTGCGCACAGGGCAACGTCAAGAACCTGAGCGTAGATGAATTCGCCAAGTGCATCGAACAGAAGGACGTCCAACTGCTCGACGTGCGGACAGCCGAAGAGTTTGCCGAGGGATTCATCCCGAGCCGCAACGGTGGTCTGTGTCTCCATGCCGACATGCAGAAAAGCGACTTCATGGCCAATGCCGCACGACTCCTCGACAAGTCGAAACCCGTAGCCGTCTATTGCCGCCGTGGCCGTCGTAGTGCCAATGCAGCCCAGCAGCTCGACCAAGCCGGCTACCAGGTCATCAACCTCAAGGGAGGCATCGAAGCCTGGAAGAGTGCAGGCAAGGACATCGCCACGAGCCAGTCCGCTGCCACCACCTATCAAGAAGGTCCTTACACCGTCGATGTGTTCCGCACAGCCAGTGGCAAGGAAATCAAGTTCCACTGCCTCGTCCATGCCAGCATCCGCATGCAGTACGACGGTAAGGAAATACAGATCGACCCCGTCAGCAAGATGGGACAGAAAGTCATCGACTATGCGTCCATGCCGAAGGCCGACTACATCTTTGTCACCCATGAGCATGGCGACCACTTCGACAAGAGCGCCCTTTCCACCCTCCGCAGTTCCCAGACGCGACTCGTTACCAACCAGCGCTGTGCCGACATGCTTGGTGCAGGCGAAGTCATGAAGAACGGCGACAGCAAGCAGATAGCCGACGGCATCAGCGTGGAAGCCGTACCTGCCTACAACAACACCGAAGGGCATCTCCAGTTCCACCCCAAAGGACGCGACAACGGCTATGTGCTCACCATCGACGGTCTCCGCATCTACATCGCTGGCGACACCGAGGACATCGACGAGATGGCGAACTTGAAGGACATCGACATCGCCTTCCTTCCATGCAACCAGCCTTACACCATGACACCCGACCAGCTCGTTCGTGCTGCCAAGATGGTGAAGCCTCGTGTCCTCTTCCCTTACCACTACGGCAACACCGACGTCAGCACCCTTCCTGCCCTTCTCCAAGGCGAAGGCATCGACGTCCGCATCCGCAACTACCAATAAGCACATCCCCATCAGAAATCGAGTAGGAGGAAAACGAAGTAGTTTTCTTCCTACTTTCGTTTTCCGACCTCTCACACCACCGTACATGCGGTTCCGCATACGGCGGTTCTTT
>CADBXS010000029.1 GCA_902798705.1 uncultured Bacteroidales bacterium | reverse complement strand
CGTCCGGCCTTGGCTGCGTTAACGACTGTGCATTTATCACCATCGAACACGGTGAAGGCTTGTGCGCCCCAGCCCCACATGCCATCTTCGTCCTTGTCGTTGTTCTTCACGGTGGAGTCGCCAGTGAGGAACACGCGTGGCTTCTTGTTCGTTTCTTTTGCCTTCTTGGAAGGACGTGTCACCACCCATTCTGGATGTGTTTCGAGGATGCTCTTTGGCTGAATCTTGTCGGTGAGGATATAGGACTTCAGTTCGGCAATCTGTGGGTCGTTGCAAGCATAGAGTCCTTCAGCGCAGGAAGCGGCATTCATCTGTGCGCCAAAGGCCGAGGAATGGATTTTGTCGCCAAAGAAATGGTAGGCAGCTTTCCACTTGCCGTAAGTCTCGAGCTTGCGGGCAGAGATGTCGTTGAGGTCGATGTATGGCGTGTGGAGTTCCTCCGACATCGCTTTAATCCAAGGCGTGAAGGTGGTCAACTTGCGGTCGATGCGGTTCGTGTCGCTCTCCTCGTAAGCCTTGCGCGGAGTGAGGGTGAAGAGAATCGGAGTGGCTCCCTTCGCACGGATTTCGCTGACGAAGCGGCGCAGATAACCTCCGAAGGAATAGACCATTTCTTGCTGGCCTGTCTCTTTGATCGTGACAAGGATGGAGTCGGTGGTGAGAGCTTGCTTACCGTCTTTTCCCTTGTAGGAAGAACGGGCGCGGTCGTGGTCGATAGGACCGTTGTCGTTATGTCCGAGTTCAAGAATCACATAGTCGCCCTTCTGAATGCCTTTCAGAACGTCGGGCCAGAGGCGGCGATAGAAGGTACGTGGACTGGTGCCGCCGAGGGCATGATTCTCCACCGTGATTTTGTTCTCGTTGAAGAACTCGTGGGCAAAGTATCCCCAGCCCCACTGACCGTTGTTGCCATTGCCGAGTGTGCCATTGCGCATGGTGGAATTTCCGACAAGGAAGAGGACTGGATTGTTGCCACGACGAGAGGAACCGCTCACGGGACGTACTTGATTGGCCTTGGCGAGTGAGTCGAGTGTCACATCGCGCACTCCGTTCACATCGAGTTTTCCTGTATTGTTTTGTGCCATTGCTCCAGAAAGGCTAAGCAATGCGGATAGGATAGTGATAGTTAGACGTTTCATATAAAATAAAAGGCCCACTCCCTTTTCCCTCCCTGTTAGGGTGGGGAATGGTTACTCCGCTATGTGTTTAGTTATTATTGTTTTTGATTGTATCTATTTCCTCGTTCACAGGGATGCTGAGGGGAGTGTCTGATGCAATAATCTTTTTGCAAAGTTAGGATTTTTCTTCTCCTTTTATATAAAAATGAATGCGAAAGTGCTTGAAATTGCACAAATTTCCATGAAAAGGGCAATTTTCTTATGGTGAAAATAAATTTATTAGCACAAAATGTTTATCTTTGCGCAAAATCTCTTACGAATGAGTAAAACTGGAAAACTAACGGATTACATTCAAGCTGATATGTCTCTAATGCGTATGTTGGAGACCACAATTCGGGAGCATTGGACCGAAGTGGCCTATACAGATTATGGCACAGATGTGAATTTCACATTTGCCGAAGTGGCAAAGGAAATCAAGCGCCTGCATTTGTATTTTGAGGATTTAGGCATTGCAAAGAACGACAAGATAGCTCTTTGCGACCGAAATAGTTCGAAATGGGCAGTTGGCTATTTGGCTGCACTGACGTATGGTGCAGTTACTGTTCCTATCCTGAATGACTTCAATGGTGAACAGATTGTGAATATCTTGGCTCATTCCGACTCAAAGTTGTTGATGTGTGGCGAGAGCATTCTGAAGAAAGTGGTGAGTGCCGACGAAGGACTGAAAGCACAAGTGGAGAAGGGGACTCCGCTCTTCGACGTGAAGGCGGATGGTTATGCCATTCTCAATCTTGCTACGCTTGGCACTATCCCTTACGACATGCCTTTTGCACAAGCTGATGTGCGCTATTTCGTGGAAAACCCTGACGACCTTGCCATGCTGAGCTATACATCTGGCTCCACGGGACATTCGAAGGGCGTGATGATACCTTATCGTGCCATCACCTCCAATGTTCAGTTTGCGGATGAAAGATTAGGCTTGGAGCACTGCACACGCTTGGTGAGCCTCTTGCCTATGGCTCACATGTATGGCTTTGCCTTCGAGTTTATGTACGAATTCTGCATCGGCACTCATGTGCATTTCCTGACGAAAGCTCCAAGTCCAACGGTGCTGCTGAAGGCTTTCTCGGATGTGAAACCAACCATCGTGATTGCCGTTCCGCTGATTATCGAGAAGATTGTGCAAGGCAAAATCTTCCCTATCATTCAGACGGCACGGATGCGCAATCTCCTACGCATTCCGTTTGTCAGCTCCATCATCTATGGCAAGATTCGCAAGCGTTTGCTGGATGTGTTTGGCGGCCAGGTTTATGAAGTGATTGTGGGTGGTGCTGCCTTCAACAGCGACGTAGAAGATTTCCTTCGCAAGATTCATTTCCCATACACCGTGGGCTATGGTATGACCGAGTGCGCACCTATCATCTGCTACCGCGACTGGAAGACGTTTGTGAAGAGTTCATGTGGCGAACCAGCTCCACGTATGGAAGTGAAGATTCTGAGCAAAGACCCAGAGAATGTGCCAGGAGAAATCGTGACGAGAGGTACGAACGTGATGTTGGGCTATTACAAGAATCCCGAGGCAACGGCAGAAGCCATCGACAAAGATGGCTGGCTCCACACCGGCGACTTGGGAACGATGGACAAGCATGGCAACGTGTTTATTCGTGGACGTGCTAAGAACATGCTGTTAGGTGCTAATGGGCAGAACATCTACCCAGAGGAAATCGAGGAAAAACTCATGAGTCATGCTCTGATTGACGAGTGTGTTGTGGTGCAGCGTGAACAGAAGCTCTATGGCTTGGTTTATACGAGCGATGACACCCTGAGGACGCATGGCATGACACGCGATGACTTCAACAGCCATCTCGACCAGTATCGACGCCATGTCAATTCCCTCCTTCCTACGTTCTATCAGCTCACTGCCCTCGAAGCAAGGGATGAGGAATTCCAAAAGACGCCAAAGCGAAACATCAAGCGATTCCTCTATACCTAAATGAAATGAAGGCGGTTTCGCTTTGAAAAGAAAAATGAAGAATGAAACTTACTCCGTGAATAAGAGTAAATTTCATTCTTCATTTTTTATGTGACATCAGTTTTCAGAATGCCAAAAGCGAATTGCGAAGTGCTGAAACGAATGATTATTAGATGGTCCTGACGCTCCAATTGCTAAAGTCCATTTTGAAGCGATGTCCGCAACAATCGAAATACACATTGTCGAATTCAGTGTCTTCCTCACGAATGTATAGAGTGGCTTCTTGATGGCTGAAATCCACTGATTGCAATGCTGATTTCACTTCACCAAATGGATAAGTGCCCTGAATGTCTTTGTTGTGTTGTTTCTCCTTGTCGCTGTAAACCAAGTTGTTCACTAATAGAGCAAAGTCAACAAAAGTTACCGATGATGGAAACTCTAAGAGTACATGATTTCCCTTGTCGTGAAAGACGATGGATTTGATGTACTCAGGGTTATCATAGAGTTTCTCAAACTCATTCAAGGCATTCGAAATTTCAGCTTTTGACATTTGCTCAACCTTGATGGTACGAGAAGTTTTTGTGAAAGATAATTCTTCCACAGAAACTTTTTTCTTCTGCTTCGCCTTCCTAATTATTCCGAAGACGACCAAAAGACATAATACCACAACAAGAGCTATTCCGCTTTTCATCTTCAGTAAGCTTCGGTTTAGCCGAAGCCATTTGTCATTCTTTTTCCATTTCCAAAGCCTTCTTGAGCCTTTGGATGAAGTCATCCACTTCGGCTTTGCTGAGACAGAGTGGTGGAAGAAGGCGGAGGACGTTGGTGCCAGAGCAACCTGTAAAGCAATGTAATTCCTTCACGAGGCGATTACGCACTTCCTTGTAAGGGATGTCGAGTTCCACGCCTATCATCAAGCCTCGTCCGCGCACGTCAATCACATGAGGAAGATGAGCCGCCTTGAGTTGGTTGATAAGATAATCGCCCACTTCAGCAGCATTTTCCACCAAATGTTCACTTTCCATCACGTCGAGGACAGCAAGAGCAGCAGCACAAGCAAGATGGTTGCCACCGAAAGTCGTGCCGAGTTGTCCATACACAGGCTTGAACTTTGGAGAAATGAGAACGGCTGCCATTGGGAAACCATTTCCAATGCCTTTGGCAACAGTGATGAGGTCAGGCTTCACACCCAGAAACTGGTGCGCAAAGAACTTGCCGCTTCTGCCATATCCACATTGGATTTCATCGCAAATGAGGACCGTATTGTACTTGTCGCACACCTTGCGCAATCCTTGCAGGAATTCTGAGCTTACCATGCGGATGCCGCCCACACCTTGAATACATTCAACGATGCATGCGCAGACATCGCCCTTTTCAATCTCTGCTGTCCAAGCGTCGAGGTCGTTGAGAGGCAGATAAGTGACGTGTCCGTTAGCATTGATAGGCGCAATTATCTTTGGGTTGGCAGTAGCTTCCACTGCAAGTGAAGTGCGTCCGTGGAAAGCTTTTTCGAGGGAGAGAATGCGGGTGCGACCATTATAGAACGATGCCAGTTTCATGGCATTTTCGTTGGCTTCCGCTCCTGAGTTGATGAGGAACAACTGGTAGTCCTCATAGCCGCATGCTTTGCCGAGTCGTTCGGCAAGTTGCTTCTGCAATGGGTTTTGCACGGAATTGGAATAAAAACCAAGTTTGTTTGCCTGTTGAGTCAGTGCCTCCACGTAGTGAGGATGGCAGTGTCCGATGGAGATGACGGCGTGACCTCCGTAAAGGTCGAGATATTCCTGACCTTTATCGTCCCACACCTTGCATCCCTTGCCATGGTCGATGGTTATGTCGAATAGGGGATATACGTCGAATAAGTTCATGATGATTATTATAATTTAAAAGGCAGCGGCTTTCAGCATCAGACCAGTCTTTTCGTCGATGCCGAACATGAGGTTCATGTTTTGCACAGCTTGCCCTACGGCACCTTTGAGAAGGTTGTCAATCATGGAAGTGATGACAGCCTTGTTGCCGAATTTGTCAATGTGAATGAGAGCTTTGTTTGTGTTCACCACTTGCTTCAGGTCGAGTGCCTTGTCAATGTAGTGCGTGAAGGCAGCATTCTTGTAGAAGTCCTTGTAGAGTGCAGCCAATTGCTCTGCCGACGGATTGGTGGCAGAACCTTCTTCACCATCAAAAGTGACGACTTCGGTGCAGAAGATTCCACGAGGAAAATCACCGCGATAGGGTATGAAATCCACGGTGTAGGCTCCGTCTTGCTCTTCACGAGGCAGAAGCGGATTGATGGCACGACATGCTTTGCCCTTGTCGTCAGGAGCCAGTTCGTTGAGCGACTGACAGATTTCGTGCAAGTGCTGATGATTGAACACCTTATATATACTAAGGTTGTTGTTGCGCCAAGAGAAGTGAGTGGTGCTGCCTGGTTTCTGCCCAGCTCCAGTGGAGCCTGTGATCGCATTCACGCTGACATCGTGGGTGAGGAGACCTGCCTTTGCGAGCGGTAGGAGTCCTAACTGAATGCAGGTGGCGAAACAACCTGGATTGGCCAAGTGTTGGCACGACTGAATTTGTGTTTTGTGGATTTCAGGCAGACCATACACATAGTCGTGCGTAGGTGCAGCGATGCGGAAATCCTGTGCAAGGTCGATGAGTTTTACGTGCTCAGGGAGGCTGTGTTCCTTGAGGAATGCCTCGCTCTTGCCGTGTCCGAAACAAAAAAAGACAACATCCACATCGTCGAATGGCATGGCGTCGGTGAATTCCAACTCGGTTTCACCCAACAAGCCTTCGTGCACATCAGTGATTTTGTTGCCTGCGTTCGAACCACTATTGATGAATGTGATTTCTACTTGGGGGTGGTTGAGCAACAGGCGGATGAGTTCTCCGCCTGTGTAGCCCGCACCACCAAGTATTCCTACTTTAATCATTATTGCTTGTAAATGTTGTTATTCTGTTCTGGCATCACAATCCAGAGGATGATGTAAACGAGCAGTCCACTAAATGCTGTGAAAAGTGTGAGGAGGAGCCAAGCCAGGCGGACATGGTCCTTTGACCAACCCATGTATTCAGCGATTCCACCACAGATGCCAGCGAGCCAACGGTCTCTTGAACGAACTAATCTTTTCTCTTCCATAATCTTGTTTTCTTTAATGGTTCAACATTCATTTTCCTTTAAAGACAGAATGTTGATGAAAAAGCTAACAGAGGAGGCTATCTTTTTTCGTCGGGATGAGCGAGATAGTAAGCGCGGAGAGGTGTGGAAGTCACCTTGATGAAGCCCTTGGCATCCTCACTGCTCCATGCCTTGGCGGTTTCGCCATACTCACCGAGCTTGTTCTTGACGAGGTCGTCGGGACTATCCACGCCGACAGTCTGGAAACTGTATGGGCGGAGTTCGAGAGTGACAACACCGTTCACGTTACGCTGGCTGGATGTAAGCATGGCCTCGATGTCGGGCATCACTGGTTCAAGATACTGACTCTCGTGGAGGAACATACCGTACCAGTTGCTCACTTGGTCCTTCCAATACTGCTGCCACTTGGAGAGGGTGTATTTCTCTAAGAAACGGTGTGCGCCGATGATGAGCATTGGAGCTGCTGCCTCGAAGCCCACACGTCCCTTGATGCCGATGATTGTGTCGCCCACATGGCAGTCGCGGCCAATGGCGTAAGCGGCACCGATTTCTTCCACCTTCTGAATGGCCTTGATTTTGTCGTCGAATTCTTCGCCGTTCACGCTGCACAGTTCACCTTTCTTGAAACCAAGCTTCAGGAGTTCTGGACCTTCCTTCGTAGGGTGCTTCAAATAAGCCGACTCTGGCAGACCTTGGTTGGAGTCGAGGATCTCACCACCACAGATGCTGGTTCCCCAAATTCCTACATTGTAAGAGTATTTCAGTTTTGTGAAGTCGGCGAAGAAACCGTTAGCGTTGAGGTAATCTACTTCTTCCTTTCGGCTGAGGTTCTTGTCGCGTGTGAGTGTGATGATTTCCACGCCTGGAGCCAACACGAGGAAAGTCATGTCGAAACGAATCTGGTCGTTACCTGCACCAGTGGAACCATGTGCAATGGCACTGGCACCGATTTCGTTGGCGTAGCGTGCGATGGCGATGGCCTGGAAAATACGCTCGGAAGAAACAGAAATAGGGTAGCAGTTGTTGCGAAGCACATTACCGAAAACCATGTACTTCAACGACTTCTCGTAGTATTCCTGAGTGACGTCGAGCGTCACATATTTTGTTGCGCCCAGTTTATAGGCGTTTTCCTCGTTGGTCTTGAGTTGCTCAGCCGAGAAACCACCTGTGTTGGCACATGCCGCATGCACTTCGTAACCCATCTCCTTGGCGAGATACATCACCGTGTATGACGTGTCGAGGCCTCCACTGAAGGCTACGACTACTTTTTTCTTTTGTTCTGACATATATTTTTAGTGTTTAAAGTTTATTATTTATTGCCGTTACTCAATTTTTCACTTCTCACTTCTCACTTTTCACTCTTCACTCTACTCCCCTCGCCTTTTGGAGAGGGGTCGGGGGTGAGGCTCTTCCCATCAATCCTGTTGATGCGTTCAATCACGTCTGCAGGAATCTTAACAGGGAGATGTTCCTCGGGGTCGTAGAGCATACCCGTGCAGATGCAATACTTGCGGTTAGTGCGGTGGAGCACATCCACGTTGATACAGCCTTCGCAACCTTTCCAGAACGCCTCATCGTCGGTGAGGTCGGCAAAGGTGACAGGCTTGTAGCCCAACTGCGTGTTCATCGCCATCACCGCTGCACCGCTGGTCAACGAGAAAATCTTGGCATTTGGCCAACGTGTACGAGCCAGCGAGAAGGTCATGTCCTTGATGCGCTTGGCAAGACCGATTCCGCGGAAGTCGGGATGGACGATGAGTCCCGATGTGGTGACGTATTGCTTGTTGCCCCAGGTTTCGATATAGCTAAAGCCTGCGAACTTGTCGCCCTGTAGGGCAATGACGGCTTTGGCCTCTTTCATCTTGGTGAGCAGGTATTCATGTGTTCTGCGGGCAATACCCGTGCCTCTCACCTTAGCTGCTTCTGCAATGGTGTTGAGAATGGTGTCAACATACTTTTCGTGCGAAACATCCGCTACCAATACTTGAATTTCTTCAGCTTCCATGTTCTATTCTTCACTTTTCTTGATTGATAAACATGCTATACGGGGATGATGTTGGAAAGTGCCTCACGCACATCCTCGCGCAGCGCACCTTCCTCCACGACGATCATGATGGTGTCGTCGCCTGCGATGGTGCCGATAATAAGTGGAATGTTGGCATTGTCGATGTCGTAGGCAATGCTGCTGGCATATCCTGGACGTGTGCGAATCACACCGATGTTGCCCGAGAAGCGCAAAGAGATGAATCCGTTGTTCATCATCATCTCGCGCACAGGCCGGTGCTCCTTCACGCGCTTGTACATGGCATTGTTGGGCAACACATATACCGACTTTCCGCTGTTGCTGGCTGCCTTAGCCACCTTCAGTTGCTTCAAGTCGCGTGAGAGCGTTGCCTGAGTCAGTTTGAAACCTTCCTTCGTGAGAGCTTGGAGCAGCTCCTCTTGGTTGCTGATTTCCTGACTGGATATGATCATCTTGATAGTGTCAAGTCTTGAATTTTTTACGCTCATTGCTGATAAATGGTTCTGATTCCTTTTTTACCTTAAATATATGTAGTTAATTGACAATATGTAGTTTTGTATATTTATTCAAAAACGGCTGCAAATTTACAACTTTTTATGCAAACAGTCATTCGTTTTATGCGAAAATTTTTGCATAAAATGCATTTTTGGCTAAAAAAAACATACAAAACCATGCATAAATAGCATTTGTAAGTGGTAGAATAGGGGTGAAAACGCGAAAAGCTGACATCACCTTTGGGGTAATGCCAGCTTTCCTGATGTTGTTTGGAAAAAATGTTACTTCTGTACGAGTGAGAGTGTGTCGGTGGCAATCATCAGTTCCTCGTCGGTAGGGATGACGCAAACCTTCACGCGAGAATCGTCGGCAGAAATAGTTGCTTCCACGGCACGACAAGCGTGGTTCTTCTCCACACTCATCTTCACACCGAGGAACTCCAGTCCATCGGTAGCACCTTCACGCACTTCCCACTGGTTTTCACCAGCACCGCCCGTGAAGACGATGATGTCAACACCACCCATCGCTGCAGCATACTCGCCGATGTACTTCTTGATGCGGTAGGTGTACATCTCCTTGGCAAGGCGAGCCTGGTCATTGCCCGATTCGATAGCTGCGAGGATGTCGCGGAAGTCGCTGCATCCACCGCTTACGCCAAGCAGACCTGATTGCTTGTTGAGCAGGTTCGAAATGCCCTTTGTGTCGAGACCTTCCTTGTCCATGATGAAGGTGACAGCACCAGCATCGATGTCACCCGAACGAGTTCCCATGATAAGACCTTCGAGTGGGGTGAGACCCATAGAAGTGTCAACAACCTTACCGTCTTTCACAGCAGCGATGGAAGCACCGTTGCCGATGTGGCAAGTGATGACCTTCGTGCCTTCAGCCTTCTCGATGCCGAGGTACTCCAGTACGCGAGCACTGACATAGCGGTGGCTGGTTCCGTGGAAACCGTAGCGACGCACGCCATACTTCTTGTAGAGTTCGTAAGGAACGGCATACATGTAAGCATAGTCTGGCATGGTCTGATGGAAGGCGGTGTCGAACACGCCCACTTGAGGAATCTCAGGGAGCAGAGCCTTCACTGCGTTCACACCCTTGATGTTGGCAGGGTTGTGTAGCGGAGCGAGATCGTTGCAAGCGGAGAAGTCCTTCATCACTTGGTCAGTAATCAAAACGCTTTCGCTGAACTTCTCACCACCATGCACCAGGCGGTGGCCCACAGCATCGAGTTCGTGGAGGTCCTTCATCACGGCAAATTCGCCTTCGGTCAGCACCTTGAAGATGAGTTGCACACCTGCAGTATGCTCAGGCACTGGTGCGTCTATCTTTGTTTTCTTGCCATTCAACTTTACGTTGATAAATGAGTCAGGCAAACCAATCTTCTCGATTCCACCAGACGTAATCACGCTCTTATCATCCATATTATAAAGAGCGTACTTAATCGAACTGCTTCCGCAGTTCAAAACAAGGATTTTCATTGATTCTATTCGTTTTTTTATCAGGGATTTAAAGGATTAAAGGGATTTTATCGCAATTGCGTGATACAGTTATTTAGATAAATCCTTTTAATCCTTTAAATCCTTGATGATTTTTATGTTTATTTTTATCAAGGATTTTAAGGATATTTCAGATAATTATCTCAAGCAATAATGCTGAAATCCTTATAAATCCTTAAAATCCCTGATGATTCATGATTTATTTTGCATCCATAGCTTGGCAAGAAGTGATGGCAATCATCTTGTAGATGTCGTCAACGGAGCAGCCGCGAGAGAGGTCGTTCACAGGACGAGCGATACCCTGAAGGATTGGACCGATAGCATCGGCATTGCCGAGACGCTGAACGAGCTTATAACCGATATTGCCCACTTCGAGGCATGGGAATACGAGAACGTTGGCATTACCAGCGATGTCGCTGCCTGGAGCCTTCTTCTTACCTACACTTGGCACGAGAGCTGCGTCGGCTTGCAGTTCGCCGTCAATCTTGAGCTCAGGAGCCATTTCCTTGGCGAGCTTCGTTGCCTCAACCACCTTGTCCACTACTTCATGCTTGGCACTGCCCTTCGTGGAGAAAGAAAGCATAGCAACGCGTGGGTCAGCAAAACCAGCTACCGACTTAGCGGTCTGAGCGGTACAAACTGCAATCTGAGCCAACTGTGCTGCATCTGGCATAGGAGTAACGGCAACGTCGCCTACTACGAGTACACCGTCTTCACCGAACTGAGGCGTCTGGGTAATCATCAGCATGGCACCGCTCACGCAAGTGATGCCAGGAGCGCACTTGATGATTTGGAGTGCAGGACGGAGCGTGTCGCCTGTGGTGGAGAGCGCACCGCTGATTTGTCCGTCAGCATCACCGCTCTTGATGATGAGACAGCCGAAATAGAGAGGGTCGAGCACCTTTTCGCGAGCCTGCTCGATGGTCATGCCCTTCTTCTTGCGAAGTTCGAAAAGCAACTGTGCATACTCCTCGCGCTTAGGTGAGGTGGCAGGGTCGATGAGGGTGGCCTTGTCGATGTTCTTCAGTCCCAGCTTGTCAGCCAATGCGTGAAGTTCGTCGAGATTGCCGAGAATGATGAGGTCTGCAAGTCCGTCCGCGATGGCACGGTCTGCAGCCGTGAGTGTGCGCTCCTCAGTTCCTTCGGGGAGCACGATGCGCTGCTTGTTAGCCTTAGCGCGCTCAATGATACTGGTGATTAAGTCCATAGTTTGATAATAGTATAGTTTATTAATCTTCTTTGCAAAGTTAGTCAATCAAAACGAAAAATAAAAATGCACGCTCCATTATTTCTGTTTTTTGAACAAAAGTCGATGAATACGAATGATTTTCCATCTTAAAATAGCCGTTCTTGCGATGAAATTCATACGGTAAGTGAAAAAATTGCGCAAAAAGTTTGGTAGTGCGTAAAAATGGCCGTATTTTTGCACGAAATCTTTAAATTAGTGCAAAAATGATACCTTTCAAAAGAATCAATGAGGATGACGCCACCATCATCGCGGGCTTTTTCGAATCAGAAGATCGTGTCCGCGTGGTAAAGGCCGTGAGGCGTGCATGTAAGCATGGTGTCGACATCTTCATGGCTGTGGTGGATGGCATGTTGGTACTTCGTCAGGAAACCACAAAACTCTATGTCTATTCACTTCCCCTCGGCAATGGCAACATGCGCATAGTGCTGATGCAACTCATGGAGGATGCGTCACTCGTGGGAAACGACTGGCTGATTGTGGGTATCAAGCCCGAGCAGGAAGATGCAGTGGTGTCAGCACTTCCTCATCACTTCAAGTTCATCGGTGAGGAGAAGTACAGTTATCTCGACCTGCTTCGTCTCATGGTGAACATCACCAACGAGCATTGTGCCGTGGCCATGCCAACGCAGAACTATGGAGAGTCTGTTTTTTGCAACAACGAGACCATGGTTCCTGTCAGTGGGCAGTTTGGCTACTTCTAACGCTCTTCTTATACATAAAATATGTATGGGGCTGAATTCCGTGAAAGGGATTCAGCCTTTGTTGTTCATGGGGACAAGGAAATGATTTTCATGCAACGCATTTGGGGATTGTCTGAAGCGCATGTGGGGACTTACTGCAGCGTTTTTGGGGATTCAACTAGTTGCCGAAGGTTCGGTATCGAATCAGCGAGGGCTCGGCATTGCGATAACGAAGGTTCGGCATAATAACGCTGAGGGCTCGGCATTTCAGTTGAATCAAAAAAATGATTGGCTTTAACCTTGGCGTTGGCTTTGGCTTTTCCATCCGGAAGGCAAGCCAATGCCAATGCTAACGCTATCACACATACTAAAATAGAGAAATGAGCCTGAACTCGCGTATGAAAATGCTTTGTAGGGAAATGTTTTTACTTGTTTTTCATCGTCACTCAGATTTTTTATTGTATCTTTGCCCAATATAAGAGCTTAACTTCCCTATCTAACTAATAAGACAATATGAAACATATTCCAAAAGCTGTTCTTGTATGGTGCATGTGTCTTACCTTTCTGTTTGTCGGATGGGCAAGAGGAATGGCAGCAGTGCAAGACGGAGGTGCCTATTACATTGTGAGCGACTACTACCAGAAGGTGCTTGGCATGACTGCCGACGGCTCGAAGCCTCGTCTGTCTGCCATTGGCACGAATGTTGATGCCGACTCTTACGTGTTTATCGCTGAGGCTTCTGCCACGGAGGGTTTCTACTACCTGAAAAACAAAAGCACGGGGCAGTACTTGGCAGCCAGTACGAGCGACACTTGGAGTTTGGTGTTTAAGAATACGAAGGGAAGTGGCGACGAATACTTGTGGGCATTCGATGTACAGTTTGGCAAGAAGATTGTCAGCAAGAAGAACACGTCGAAACGCTTGGGATGCGACTGGAGTGAGGAGGACTACGTGCCTGTTTATTACGACAAGGCAGCTGCTTCTATGGCACGCTTCACCGTGGTTCCTGCCTTGGCGAAGGGTTACGAGGCATCGCTCCTGACTGCGAAAACCGACCGATTCCAGAACGACATTCATCGAGTGGAGCAGGACTATTACCAAGTGGCAGAGTCCATCGAACTGAACGACACGCTCGACTTGCACATCGTGAGCGAGACACCGTTTGCTGGTGAGGCCAGCATCAATATCCGCAACCGAGAATCGTGGGTGATTTTTGAGAACCAGAAGCCAAGCGAGGTGATGGAACATTGGCTTTCATACATCAAGGTAAACGGAATGGAAGCCGTGAATGGCACGAATGTGCGTGTGGCCATCTATCTGGATGGTGCAGTGGTGATGGCCAGCCGTTCCACCGACAATGTCTTGGTGGGCTATACGGGAGAGAATTATTCGGGTGAGGTGATCAATTTCAAGAACCGCAACTATTCCACTATAAACAGATACAACAACACGCTGTCGAGCTTCATCCTGAAGCGCGGTTATATGGCTGTGCTTGCAAGCGACGAGGCGGGCGAGGGCTACAGTCGGGTGTATGTGGCAGACCACGGCGATGTGCTGGTGCCTGTGATGCCCGATGCCTTGAAGAAGCGTGTGTCGAGCATCCACATCCGTCCTTGGAACTACGTGCCGAAGAAAGGATGGTGCTCCACGCAGTCGAACAACGGCATTTGGGGTGGAATGGGTAAGATGGACGCTACATGGTACTACACTTGGAGTGCTGACCGCTACTCAACGAACGACTATGAATATGTGCCTATCAAGCAGCACCTCTACTGGCCTTCGTGGAGTCAGATTTCGGGACTGACGGGGTCGAGTCATGTGCTGTCGTTCAACGAGCCTGAGCATGGCGAACAGCATACGTCGGACAAGTGTTCGTGTGGCGGCACCATCAGCGCTTGGACGGCTTGCACGAAGACACCCGAATTTCTGCAGACAGGCATGCGCATCGGTTCGCCAGCACCTACCGATGCTGGTTGGTTGACGGACTACTGTGGACATGTGGACGACATGGCCTATCGTTGTGACTTCGTGGCCATTCATGCCTACTGGGGACCCAACGAGGCAGACGGTGCATCGGCTTGGTACAACTTGCTGAAGAGCATTTACGACAAGACGGGACGTCCCATCTGGATTACCGAATGGGCATACGGTGCATCGTGGACCAAGGAGAGCTGGCCATCGAACTATGGTGACCAGTTGGAGAAGAACCGCGCTGCCATCCTCGACATCGTGGATATGCTGGAGCGCTGTCCATTCGTGGAGCGTTACAGTTACTATCAGTGGGACACCAGTTCTCGCCGATTCATTAACGACGATGGCTGGGTGACGCCAGCGGGTAGGGTATATCGCGACACGAAATCCACCTTCGCCTACAATGCCGACTATCAGAAGGTGCCTAACTGGTGGAAGCCAGGCATCAAGTCTCCTGCCATCAGTTATGAGTTTAGTGGCGACAAGATACTTTTCACCTTCACCAACGAGAATGGCGACTACACGGAATCTCTTGTGTTTGAGCATCAGAACAAGGAAACCGGCGAATGGGAAAAGCTGTATGAGGTGACGGACAGGTATTTGTTTGACGGAACGAAATTCTCCTTCGAAATGCCAATGACGGGCATCGTACGTGGTGAGGACCTGTTCCGACTGCGTGCTGTTCGTGTTTTCGGCGACGAGGCAGTGAGCGAAACCGACCTTGGTTTTGTAAAGAACCCTGATTGCAATGAAGGTACGGACGGTTGGACAGTGAAGAACCTTGGCACGAACACGGGTGAGGCGTTTGATGGAAATGCGTCGAACACCTACTGGAACCAGTGGTATGCCAACGGACTGAACTCGTCCATGAGTCAGACTATCACCGACCTCCCTGCAGGCGAATACACCGTGAGTGCATTGATACGTGGCGGTTCCAACGTGACGCTCACGCTCTCGGCTCAGCATGGCACGGAAAACCTTTCGGAGAGTGCTACGGGTGTTGGAAACAAGACATTGGAAGGTAGTGCCTATCAGAATGGATGGTTGAGCATGATTTTGCCAACCATCAAGGCACAGCAGGGCGATGCCATCACGATTACAGCCACGGGGGTTGGCTCTGGCTCCGCATGGTGGAGTGTGGATCACTTCCAAATGAAATACGTGTCGGAAGAAAGTTTGACGATTGGTGACATCGTCATGGATGAAGGCCATGCCAACGACAGGAAGAATGATGGATTTGTTTACGATTTGCAAGGACGTAAGATATCGACAGATCCACAACAAGGTCTTTATATCCGCAACAAGAAAAAATATTTCATCAAATAAACTTTAATTGATTATGAGAAAACTAACCACAACACTTGCTGCCCTCGCAGTGGCAGTCGGCGCAATGGCGCAAACCCATCAGATGGAGCTCAACACGAAGAAGTTGGGTGCTCCAATTCAACCAACCATGTATGGTATTTTCTTCGAGGACATCAACTATGCAGCTGATGGTGGTCTGTATGGTGAACTCGTCAAGAACCGCTCTTTCGAATTTCCTGACCACTTCACGGGTTGGGTGCCTTTCGGCAATTTCCAGTTGAAGAACGATGGTCCTTTCAACAAGAACCCTCACTATGTACGCATCGGCGACAGTGGACACCGCGACAAGTTCTCGGGCTTGGAGAACGAAGGCTATTTCGGCATTGGCTATGAGAAGAATGCAGACTATAAGTTCTCCGTATGGGCTCGCGTGCCAAACGGAGGAAAAGCTGTGATTCGCGTGATGCTTTGCGACCCATCGACCATGGGTGAGCGTCAGCAGTTCTCGGAGGAAAAACTCACTATCGATTCCAAGGAATGGAAGAAATACACATTGACCATCAATTCGAAGCAGAAAGTGAACAAGGGTACGCTGCGCATCATGCTCGACCGCAACAGTGCAGTGGTTGACCTTGAGCACATCAGTCTCTTCCCTACCGATGTGTTTAATGGCGACGAGAACGGTATGCGCAAGGACTTGGCACAGGCATTGGCCGACCTTCATCCAGGCGTGTTCCGCTTCCCAGGAGGTTGTATCGTGGAAGGCACCGACCTCGCCACTCGTTATCAGTGGAAGAACTCGGTGGGTCCTGTTGAGAACCGCCCTTTGAACGAGAATCGCTGGCACTACACCTTCGACTATCGTTTCTATCCAGACTACTTCCAGAGCTATGGACTCGGTTTCTATGAGTATTTCCGTCTGAGTGAGGAAATTGGTGCAGAACCGCTTCCTGTGGTCAGCGTAGGTCTTTCTTGCGAGTTCCAGAACGGTGCAGAGCGCAGTGCTGCTCACGTGCCTGTTGACCAGCTCCAGCCTTATATCGACGACGTGCTCGACCTCATCGAATTTGCCAACGGTGACCCTGCCAAGAACACATGGGCAAAGCTCCGTGCCGACATGGGACACCCAGCTCCATTCAACTTGAAGTTCGTGGCTATCGGTAACGAGCAATGGGGAGAAATCTACCCTGAAAACCTGAAGCCATTTGTGGAGCAAGTACGCAAGAAGTATCCTAACATCAAGATTATCGGTACTTCGGGGCCTGACTCTGAAGGTAAGCAGTTCGAATATCTCTGGCCAGAGATGAAGAAGATGAAGGCAGACCTCGTGGATGAGCACTTCTATCGTCCTGAAAGCTGGTTCTTAGCACAGGGCAATCGCTACGACAACTACGATCGCAAGGGACCAAAGGTGTTCGCTGGTGAATACGCATGTCACGGAAAAGGCAAGAAGTGGAACCACTTCAATGCTTCCCTCCTTGAAGCTGCCTTCATGACTGGCATGGAGCGCAATGCCGACATCGTTCACATGGCAACCTACGCTCCTCTCTTCGCTCACATCGACGGTTGGCAGTGGCGCCCAGACATGATTTGGTACGACAACCTCCGCTCGTTCCGCTCATGCTCTTACTACGTGCAGCAGATGTTCTCGCTCAACAAGGGTACGAACGTGCTTCAGCTCACCATGAACGGAAAGCCTGTAGCTGGCAATGACGACCAAGACGGTCTCTTCGCAAGTGCTGTTTACGACAAGCCATCGAACAGCATCATCGTGAAGATTGTGAACACGGGCGACAAGGCTCAGGACTTCAGCGTGAACCTCAAGGGCATGAAGGGCAGTCGTCAGGCTACTATCACAAGCTTCTCAGCTGATAATCTCACTGGTGAAAACACCCTCGATGCTCCAGAGAAGTACGTGCCAAAGACCAGCACAGCAACTGTTACTGCTCCAACACTCTCAGGCAGTATTCCTGCAAAGACATTTGTGATGTATAAGATTGCTAAGTAAATCCCTGTTATCATGAATAATGAAGAGTGAAGAATGAAGAATCATCAGTCAATTCATTCTTCACTCTTCATTTTTTCATTCTTCATTTAACCATGAGTCAAGAAATCATCCTTATTTTGCTGATTCCGTTCTTAGGAACGATGCTGGGTTCTGCCTTTGTGTTTTTCATGCGGAAGGAAATGCCCATGCGTCTGCAGAAACTACTTTTGGGCTTCTCGTCGGGCGTGATGGTGGCAGCCAGTGTGTGGTCGCTGCTGATGCCCAGCATGGAGATGAACGAAAGTATGGGGAAGATGGCGATTGTTCCCACGACAGTCGGTTTCCTCATCGGCATGGGATTTCTCCTCTTGCTCGACTTGCTCACGCCTCACCTCCATTTGGAAGCCAAGCGTCCCGAAGGTCCCAGGAGTCATCTCTCCAAAACAGCTATGCTCGCACTTGCTGTCACGCTTCACAACCTGCCTGAAGGTATGGCCGTGGGAGTGGTACTTGCAGGTGCCATGCAAGGTGGACTGGGCATTTCTGAAGTAGCGGCAGCCACCTTGGCACTCGGTATTGCCATTCAGAACATACCCGAAGGAGCCATCATTTCCATGCCGATGCGTGCAGCGGGCAACAGCAAATGGCGTTCTTTTGTGATTGGAACCCTGAGCGGTGCAGTGGAACCTATCGGTGCCATCCTCGTCATCCTGCTTTCCTCGATTCTCATTCCTTTTGTTCCTTACACCCTTGCCTTTGCAGCAGGTGCCATGATGTACGTTGTGGTGGAGGAACTGATTCCCGAAGCATCTATAGAACCACACTCCAACCTCAGCACCATCGGTTTCGCAGTAGGCTTCTCCCTGATGATGGTACTGGACGTAGTGCTGGCTTGATAATAATAAATGAAGAATGAAGAATCTTTTTCCTTCTTCACTCTTCATTCCTTTGTAACAGTAAGCTTCGGTTTTGCCGAAGCAATTCCTCATTCTACTCCCCTCGCCCTTTGGAGAGGGGCTGGGGGTGAGGCTTTTTTATTTCCTCACGCTCAATCTATTCAGCTTCACTTGTGGTTTGAGCGCATTGGTGGTAGGCTCTTTCAGCGCATCCACCTTGAGCGAAGCGGTGGCACGGATGTCGGCTGCAGAAGCAGCAATGAGGAATTGATAAGTGCCTGCATCCACAATCCATGCACTTTGTTCCTCGTCGAAGGAAGCAAGGTCGCGACGCTGAAGTGTCATGCAAAGAGTTTGGCTTTCACCTGGTTGCAGTTCTCGAGTCTTACCAAAAGCTTTCAGTTCTTTGGCTGGCTTTTCCAAATTTCCTTTTGGCGCAGCGACATACACTTGCACGGCTTCCTTGCCTGCCACTTTGCCCGTGTTCTTCACGGTGATGCTCACCTCAATTTGCTCGCCACTCTTCTTTACGCTTGGTTTGCTATAAGCGAAGGTGGTGTATGACAAACCGTAGCCGAAAGGATAGCTTACATTCTTCTGGAAGGTGTCGAAATAGCGATAGCCCACATAGATGTCTTCCTCATGGTTGGTGTAGTGATAGCCTGGCATTCTTCCATTACCTGCCGCTGTCGTATAAGTGTAAATATCAACCGATGCGTTCGGGAAATTCTTGGTGGAAGGATGGTCTGTCACGTCCAAAGGCCATGTCATGGTCAGCTTGCCCGAAGGATTTGCCTTACCCGTCAGGATGTCTGCCACGCTGTTGCCGCCTTCCATGCCTGGCTGCCAAGCCACAAGGACAGCATCTGCATAGTTCTTCCATGATGCCGTTTCGATGACGGAACCCGAATTGATAATGACAATGACAGGCTTACCTGCCTGATGGAAGGCATTGCTCACTTGCTTCACCATCTGACGTTCCTGTTCCGTGAGGTTGAATTCACCTTCAATCTCTCGGTCGATGCCTTCGCCAGCCTGACGTCCCAGCGTGATGATGGCAGCATCAGCATTTGGCACTTCCTTCATGAACGAATATTCGCTGAAGTCAATCTCAGGATATTTCTGCTGTCCCATCTCTGGCGACTGGAACCACTTAGCTGGGTTGCGGTCGGTCTCGAATTTCAGTTTGGCAAAATCCACATACTTCTGATAAATCTCTGTTAACGACTCCGTTGTCTTGATGCCTGCGTTGCCCAGTCCTGTGACCATATCAACCACGTATGGCGGATGCACGCAACCCGAGCCGACACCTCCCGAAAGGAACTCGTAGGAGCACACGCCATAGAGTGCCACCGTCTGGATTTTCTTGTCGAGAGGCAACACACCATTGTTTTCCAAGAGCACGATACCTTCGTTGGCAGCACGGCGAGTGATGGCTGCATGTGCCTTCAGGTCGGGAGCGTTAGTGGCTGCGTAGTGCTTGAAAGAAGGAGTCTTGACGATGTACTCCAGCAAACGGCGAACACTCGTATCCACATCCTTGATGTCGAGTTGTCCGTTCTTCACCTTCGTCACGATTTCCTGACACTGCTGAGGCTGTCCTGGCT
>CADBXS010000028.1:6570-41268 GCA_902798705.1 uncultured Bacteroidales bacterium | reverse complement strand
GATCGAGCGGTTGATAAGCACATCCAGCCTTCAATACGCCCAAGGAAGCGATGGCCATCCACTCGCTGCGTGGAATGAGAACCGATACAACATCCTCTGTTCCCAGTCCCTTCTTTGCGATATGGCTTGCGATGCGGTCGCTCATTTCATCCACCTCGGCATAGGTGAATTGCTTGTCCTGATAGACAACGGCCACGTTCTGAGGTGTAGCCTTCGCCTGACGACTGAACAGCGATACGATGGTCTGACTGTTGTCATAATCCACATCTGTCTGGTTGAATCCATCGAGCACATCCACCTGAGCAGCTGTGGCAATGTCGATGTCACGCAGAAGTTCCTCAGCCATGAATCCCTTCACCACTGCCTCATAGCTTTCCAAGAACTGGCTGATGAGTGTCTCGCTATATTCGTTGGCACTATATTCAGCCTCCACACAGAAGCATTCCTCCTTGCTGTAAGCCTTCACGTAGATAGGGCATTCGCGCGTGTTGTTGTTCAGACGTTGCTGGCTCAAAGGCTTTCCACAGAATTCGTTTTGTGCGAACAGTGTTCCATGCCATGCAAACATAGTTGCACACTGCAAGCCTAAGTTCTCCACCATGTCGCTAAAGCCGTAAGCCTCATGCTCTCGGCATCCGCTCATCTGCTCCTGACCTGCTTTCAGGAAGTCAATCACTGTGGTGTCGTTATCGAATTTCGCATACACAGGCAAGGTCTTCACCAGCATAGCCATGGTGTGGCCCAAGCGCTTATCGCTTCTGCCATTGTGAATCGTACTGAAAAGCACTTCCTGTTCGTTGTTGAACTTGGCAAGCAGATAACTATACACCGCCGTGAAGAACGTGCTCTTGTAGATGCCATGCTCCTTGCAGAAGTTCTCCACCTCAGCCTGTGCAATGTCCATCTTTCGAGTCATCAGTCCCTCTCGATGTTCCTCTTCCTCCAGGTCGGGAAGCAGTGGCGAATAGGTGTCACCACAATCAAAATGCGTTGCATACCATTGCTTGTCCTGCTCGAAAACATCCGACTGGCGCTGTGCATCCTCAGCAGTAGCCACCTCGGCAAGGCTCATCTCCTCTGCTGTCAATGGCTCAGCATGATATGCCTGCTCGATGTCAGCCAGCAGCACCTTGCGCGATGTACCGTCGCTGATGATGTGGTGAATGTCCTGCAACAGGTAAAAATGCTCTTTATCGCGAAGCAGACGGATGCGGAACAATCTGTCCTGATACAAGTCGAATGGCTGAACAAAGCTTGCCTTTTCGGCTTCAATGTCGTCCACCGTCTCCACGCTCAGCGCTAATGTCTCACTGTCGTCGATAACTTGCTGTGGATCGCCCTGCTCATTCAGTTCGATGCGAGTGAACAGTGTAGGATGTGCGGCTACAGCTGCCTCAATGGCCGACTTCAGCTTCTCCTCGTCCAGACTACCGTCGAACGTGTAGAGATAAGGAATGTTATAACAAGCCTCGCCCTGGTGATTCACACACTCTACATAGAGGCCATACTGCGTTTTGGTTAATGGTGCTTTAGTTTTCATATTGTAATTGTTATTATATTTTGCTTTTTAATTATTACTATTTAATTTCCTTCAGTTCAAACTTAACATGATACTTTTTATGTAGTATAAAGATGGCTAACATCTCGATGATATAGGCAATCAGATAGCTGAACCACAAATAGTTTGGCGCAAACTTCGACATCAGCCACAGCACTGGGATGACTGTCAGCGAGAGTGCGAAGGAGATGAACAGCGCTATCTGGTGGTAGTTATACAGCTTATACACAATCATGATGACGTAGATGTAGCAGAAAGGAATAAGACTGATGGCGAACACACTCAGCGCATAGCAACCTTCACCGATTAAGTCTGGCTCGTTGGCACCGAACGTCTTTACGGCCAGCTCAGGCCATATCCACACGAACAGGCAGGTGAGAACCATTGCAATGGTGATGAACCTGAACGACTTGCGTTGCACCAGTGTGAAAGCCTCGTTGTCGCCCTTACCTACCTGAATGGCTCCGAATGTCTGCAAGGTGCGACACACACCACCAAGGAAGAGGTTGTAAATCTGCAAGAGGTACATACAAACCGAGAAGGCGAAGATACCAGCAAGTCCCAGTGTGGCAACAACGATGCGGTTGGAGCAGAACAGCAATAGCGTCAGGCAGACAGATGCGATGGCCAGTGGTGCACCCTGCGAGATGAGGTCTTTCAATGTGGCAAACAGGCTCGTTTCCTTGTCATCGCACTTGAACACCAGTCGCAGATTGTTCTTCGACGAGTAGAAGTGGAATGCCATCATGGCGATACCCACCACGTGACCAATGACAGTGGCAGCAGAACTACTTGCAATGCCCCAACCGAGGCACTTGATGAACACGATGTCGAGAATGAGGTGCACTGCATTGTCAACGAATATTGACAAGGACACCAGCTTCGGACTACCATCCACACTGACCATCGTATCGATGCCCCAAAGCAACAGATAGACTGGTGCACCCAGCATCATCACACGCAGATAAGCCTTCGTGGATTCGAACAGTTGCTCGCTGTTGCAAAGCAGTCGGGTAGAGGCATCAGGGAAGAAAAGACCGAATGCCGCAATCACCAATCCTGCCACCAAACAAGCCGACATCGACACGGTGAAGATGTAGGAAGCACGTTGAGGATTCTTCTTGCCGAGTTGCATACCAACCAGCATACCGGCACCCGTGGCCAGCAGCATGTTGAGCGTGAACATGAACTGTATCATCGTGCGCGAGATGTTGATGGCACTCACCGCGTCCGCATCAATCAGGTTTCCCACGATGATGGCGTCAATCACATTACCCAGACAAGCCGAGAGGGCTATCAGGATGGACGACCACAGGAACACTCGGAAATCCCTGTTGAACACCTTTCTTTCTACTTGATTCATCATGTCGATAGTGGCTTATTAAATTGCTTAAACGTTTTTTTATCACTGTAAAAAAGTATTTTCCCTTTTCACATTGCAAATATACATGCACTTTCTTTTTCATCCAAAAATTTCCTTTGCTTTTCTTTTCACTTTGTTGCGACACAAAACAAAAATTTGCGACAATCACTGCAAAATCCAGCATTTCCTGTCGCAAAACTCGTTTATATTATAGTGCATTTGCAAGGTTCACATTTTATGTTTATCTTTGCCCTGACAATGATGATAAACGCATTTAAAATTAACAGAACCGAAATATGAAGACTCTTTTGAAACAAATTCTGCCAGTAGCCCTGCTTTGCATCCTTTGTGGAGTGCAGGGAGCTATGGCACAGACAAAGGCAACAGTACGCCTGAACGCTCAGAACACCCACCAGCGCATCACAGGATTCGGCGGATTCGTCTGTAGTCCGCAGTTTGGCTACAACCACATGTCCAACGCCGAAATCGAGAAGGTATGGGGCAAGAACAGCACCGTGGGTTGCAACATCATGCGCCTCTACATTCCCATCGGCAAGGGAAACTGGAACCAGTCGCTGGCAACGGCGAAGAAAGGCAAGCAGATGGGACTCATCGTCTTTGCATCCCCTTGGGGACAGCCTGCAGAGTGGAAGACCAATGGCACTATCAATGCACGAAACAGCGATGGCACAACGGGCAAGCTGAAGCGAGAAAACTGGGCCGACTATGCGCAATATCTGGAAGAATACGTGCAATATCTGCGCAAGAACGGCGTGGAACTCGATGCCATCTCCATCCAGAACGAACCCGACTGGCCTGCAGAGTATGCTGGTTGCCTGTGGTCGGCCGAGGAGATTGCTGAGTTTGTGAAGACCTATGGCAAGAGCATCAGTTGCAAGGTGATGGCTCCCGAAACACTGGCCGTGAGCGACTCCTATGCCAATGCCCTCAACAAGAGCGATGTGCTCGACTGCTTCGACATCTATGGCGGACACCAATACGGAGGCATCCAGTCGGCCTACAAGAACCTTGGTAGGAAAGGCAAGGAATTGTGGATGACGGAGTATCTCATCAATTGGAACGAGGCCGAAAACAACACCCGCAGCTTCGATTTCTCAAAGGATTTCTTCAACTTCTTCACAGCCATCAACACCTGTATGCTGGGCGAATTCAATGCTTGGATACACTATGCTGCCAAGCGCTACTATGGCATGTTGGGCGACGGACAGAGGGGCACAAGCAGTGGGGTAGTGACCAAGCGAGGCTACATCATGGCTCATTTCGCTCGATTCATCACTGGCATGACACGCATCGATGCCACATGGAGCGGTAACAGCTTGGAAAGTTCTGCTTATCTCTCGCAGACCACCGACACCGCAGTCATCGTTATCTCCAACCCAGGCGAGGCCATAGACGTAACGTGCGATTTGCCATTCTACACCACCAACGCTACACTCGTTTCCACAACCAAGACACGCCGTTTCGCCAGCACCAAGTATCCTGATATGGACGAGACCTGTTGTCCCACTTTCAGCATCCCAGCTCAGAGTGTCAACACCATCATGTTTATCCGTTCGCGCGACCGACAACCTTCCAATATGAAAGGCACAGCCACCCGTTTTGACCGTCTCGACGACATGCGAACCACCAAGACCAACTTCGGCACGGCATACAAGTTGAGCGGAAAGAGCAAGACTTTTGACTCCTCCAATCCTCTCATCTCCTCGCGCACCAACGCCAGCTACGGCTATGTGGCCCTCGATGAACGCTATTCACAGCTCGTCATGCATATAAATAAGGTGACAACCACCAATTCTCTCACAGCAGGAGGCACCACACTCACCTACGTCAACCGCAACAACCAAGTCTCCAAGCACGAATATGGACGCATCGACCTCAGTCGTGCCAACGACTTCGACCTCGTTTTCGACCTTTCGCCTGCTACACTTTCCGACGGCTGCATCGGACTCATTTCCCTCACCTGCGACAATGCCGTATCCCACCTCTCCATCTCCTTCGGCGACGTATGGCTCGCCAGCGGAAGCAACTATGCCGCAACACTCACAGGCGACTATGTATCCGACGACAGCTACGTGCTCGAATACTCAACCGATGACGCCTGCACAAGCCTCGACATGACCAAAGTGACCAGTCTCCCTGCCGAACTCACATGGTGGAGCAATAGTACAAACCGCGTCGTCTATCTTCCACAGGAAACATCGTTCACAGCAGCCAACGTCGTCTCAGGCAGCGTCTGCCACAACCTCCAGCTTTCCACCTCCGAAGGCGACTTCCGACCAGCCACACCATTTACAGCCGAACTTGCAACACTCACCGTTCAAGTCGATGGAGCACGCATGATAATACTCCCATTCGCAGCCGACGTCCCGGCTTCAGCGAAAGCTTACATTATTTACGACGATTACGAAATTGAAGAACTCAACACCATCCAAGCCCACCAGCCATACCTTATCGTAGCCGATGGCATCATCACCTTCAAAGGCAAGGGCGACATCTCCTTTGCCCGAAGTCCAATGGATGCCCTTTATCGAGGTACCTACACACAACTTCCAATCTACCCTGGTGATTACCTCCTCGGCCAGCAGGACGGCCAATGGGGCTGGGTGCGTCAGACCGACGTCTCAATCCTCCATCCATTCGATGTTTATGCCCAAATCTCCTCCAATGAGTCCTTCATTCCGCTTGGCGACATCATCGTCTCCTCCGTTCCTTCCATTGCCACCAATCCATCATCTCCTTCTTATTATTACGACCTCCAAGGGCGTCTCCTCCCTTCTCTCAGCTCTCAAAAGTCATCTTTCTCCCCTCGTCATCCTCGTATAATTCTCCGTTCCGACGGCAAAAAACTCCTTCTGCCTTAAGTTCCAGCCCTTTTTATCGCGCATTCACTGTTCCCTGAGCATCTCGCTTGGGGTTCAGTGTTTTGTGCCTCTCTTACACCTTCTCCATTGCGTTCCTAATGGCGAGGAAGTGCTTCCCCAACGAATTGTGAATGAGTCCCCAATAACACGACAATTTATCAACAATGGTACGTGTAGGAATTACCTATCACATAACATACATAACATAACATAACAACATAACATCAGGGGTTTTTATTTGATTTGACTAAATAAAGGAGAGAAATAGATGATTATAATTCTATATTATTTATTAATAATAATTGTATATTATACACTTAATAATATATATACTATGATATTTATACTATTATAAGAGAGGATTTCATTCAAAAAAGCCCAATGTTATGTTGTTATGTTATGTTATGTATGTTATGTGAATTTTGCAGCGTGGGATGAGATGGTGGAATGAGGAGATTTAGGTAAAGAATAGGGACGTTTTTTGTTGTGATAAGTAAAATATTGTGTTGTTTTTGCTCAATCGGAAAATTTGAAGTAAATTTGCATGATTTTTTACAACTTGTTGTTGAAATTGCTCTTCATTTGAGGATAAGTTCCTATTAAGAATTGATGACAAACGATTGATATTATCATTGATTTATGAAAAAATCTATCAGATTCCAAGTGTTAAGGTGAGAAAAACGTTGCTGAGGTACAGGAGAGTGATGATGAAATCACCTATGGTGGTAAAGGCACAGGTCCTGCTCGTGTTCGCAGCTGAGGTAATACGTGGGAATAACGCTTGATTTCTTTAAGTTAAAAGTTAAAAATTCAACGAAAACGATAACGAAAACCGCCATCCGGAAGGCATTTTTCACTTTTCACTTTTCACTTTTAATTTCACGTTAGCACCTCGTTTGGTTGAGAATATCTTTCAGGAGAGCATTGAAGTCGATGAGGTTGTTGGGTTTTGGAGAGAAGCCGAGGATGACAACCACCACCTGTTGGGAAGGGAAGATGAAGATGCACTGACCATCGTGGCCATCACACCAGTACATATCCCTTGGTATGTCTTGGTACTTGCCATTTCCATTTAGTTTGAAGTATGCACCATAGCAGTCACCACTGTTGGCAGCTGGCGTTCGTGTATAGTCCACCCATCCTTCAGGGAGGATTCTCTCGTTGCCGACGCAGCCGTCGTCGAGGTACATTTGTCCGAAGCGAGCAAAATCCCTTGCTGTGATATAGAGGTAGGATGAGCCCAATGGTGTGCCGCTCATGTCCTGCTCAAAGACAGCACCATAGATGCCGAGCGGAGCAAAGAGTCGTGAGTGCATATAGCGGAGGAATGCCTCTTGGGAAGGAAAGCGACTACGCAGATAGCGCATCGCGATGTTTGTACTGCCGCTGGAGTATTGCCAGTGTGTACCAGGTTCATATTCGAGCGGCTTTGAGAGGGCATAGAGACCCATGTCGCTTTCGCAGTGGAGCATGATGTTTACATCGGAACGTGCGCTGTAATCCTCATTCCATTTCAGTCCACTCTGCATCTGCATCAAGTCGTTGATGGTGATGGCCTTGCGTCCGTCGCCCTGCCACTCGGGAATGTCCATCGGAGCATGTATGTCGAGAAGACTGTCTTTCACCATAATGCCGATGAGTGCATTTACAAAGCTCTTCGCAACGCTCCAGCTGAGGAGTTTTGTGTCGGGAGTGATGCCATCGTTATAGCGTTCTGCCACTACACCGCCCTTGTGCAGAACCACAAAAGTAAAGGGGTGGCCATGATAGGCATGTTCGTTGACAAAAGCATTCGTGACGCTGTTCCCTCAACCCATCGGCAGAGGCACCGCACAGCAATGTCACACCGTAGCCCTCGCGATAGACGGCTGTAGATTTGCCCCAAAGCAAGCGACTGGTGACAGTCTTGTTCTCATAGTCCACCGTGTTACTGGTGAAGCGAATGAAGGAAAAGTTCAGATCAAGTGCTTCAACAGCTTTCGCCTCACGACCTGAAACAAACACAGCCGAAGCCAAATTCTTCGCAGCATAGCCAGTGATGATAGGCATCAGACTGTTCAGGTAGATACATCCGCCAATGATGGCGAGAAGGAGTGCAATGGCAAGATAGCGTAAGAGCTTTTTCATATATATACGTTTTTTTTATTCAATTAAACTTGTTTCGCATATTAACGTTGCAAAGTAACTGTTCAGGGAATATATCAAGGAGTGTCACTTCGTGACAGAAATCTCACAAATCTTTTCAAATCTTTCAAAATCTTCAAAATATAATTTGTATGATTTGTATAGATTTGAAAGATTTCTCGCCGTAGGCGACTCAAAAAGATGATTCGCAGAACTGTTACGTTGCAAATTTATAAAAATTATTTCATTTACAACTTTATTTGAATGTTTTTTCAGAAGGACACCTGTTGTTGACAATAATGTATTATCTTTGCAACACAAAACGAATTGTCAACAGGGTTTCCTGCTTGGAACAGCTACTCATCAGCAGAAACCGATAAAAAAGATATTGCTATGAAATTAAAAATCATCCTTGGAACCGTATTCATGAGTGCCTCGATATGCATGGAGGCTCAGACTGTGGCGAATGCCTACAAAGGGGTGTCGAACGGTAATCCTATCAGTCCTTGTGTGTTCTGTGCTGACCCTACAGCCTTGGAGTTCGATGGGCGCGTTTATGTCTATGGTTCGAACGACAGCCAACAGTTTCTTGTCAATAACAAGAAGGGAAGCAATGGGTATGGAGCTATCAAGTCGCTTGTTGTTTTCTCTACTGACGACATGGTGAACTGGACTTTTCACGGGACTATTGACGTGGGAAAGCTATGCACTTCGTGGGGATGGCGTTTTGCTGCCTCTTGGGCTCCATCGGTGACGTGGCGTGAGGGTGCTAACGGTAAGAATGAGTTCTTCCTGTACTTTGCGAATAGTGGTGGCAGTGTGGGTGTCTTAACGGCTAATTCTCCGATTGGACCGTGGAGGTCACCGCTTACGAGGCCGCTTATCGATGGGGATACGCCTGGTGTGGCTCCTTGCAACTGGATATTTGACCCTGGTGTGGTCATTGATGATAATGGAACGGGATGGATTGCCTTCGGTGGAGGTGACCCAAACAATCAGGGAACGAAGCTTATGCCTGGCAACTCGCGCATTGCAAAGTTGAGGAGTAATATGATTTCGCTTGAGGGTAAGGCTGTTAATTTGCCTGCGCCATATTTGTTTGAGGCTAATGAATTGAACATGATGAATGGGCGCTACGTTTATACTTATAATACATCTTGGTCTGACCGCAACGACTGGAACAGTTATGCGAAACGGGGGAGTTATCCAGCACCTTCGTCGTGTAGCATGTGCTACATGGTGACTGATGACCCGCTGAATCCTGATGCATGGGAATACAAGGGCGAATATGTTCCCAATCCTGGAAACTTCGGGTTTGGTTGGGGGAATAATCACACGCATCTTCAGAAATTCCAAGGAAATTACTATCTGTTCTATCACTCGATGGTGCTGGAGCAAAAGATGAATACAGGCGCATCGGGCTTCCGTTCAATCGGTGTTGAGAAGGCAACGGTGAATGAGAACAGGCAACAGATTAATAAGGTGACGATGACCAATCAGGGCCCATCTGCCATCAAGAGATTGGACCCGTATTCCTTGCAACAGGCTGAGACCATGTCCACGTCGGGAGGTGTGAATTATGAGGACTTCACGAATATCGAGAAAGTTGCCTATTTGAACACGCTTGGAAACGATGCTTCGAAAAACTTGCAAGTGAAGATGAACGCTGGAGCATGGACCATGGTGCGGAACGTTGATTTTGGCACAGAAGGGGCTAATTCGTTCATGCTAAGGGCAAAGGGAACTGGAAAGCTTGAGATACGCCTTGAGAATGTTTCGGCTAAGCCAGCGGCAAGTATTGAGCTCTCATCGACTGATTTCAAGGATTACACTATCAGTGTCGAACCAAGTCTGTTCAAGGGTGTGAAGAAGGTCTTTTTCTTGTTTACTGAAGCGAACAACGTCTTTTTTGATGCATGGCAGTTCTCCAAGGAAGATGCAGCAGGGATACAAGCGTTGGTGAGTACCGATGAAACGACAAGAAGCGTTTATGATTTAAGTGGAAAGAAGTACAATTCCAATCAAGGAATGAAATCGGGGGTGTATATCCGTAATGGCAAGAAGGTGGTTGTGAAGCATTAATACTACCAGCGTGCTGTTGGCTATGTAAATACGTGCATCATCAACTTGGGTGCTATTTGCAAAATCATCATCATTATAAATTGCGCAAGAAAAGCCAGCTGTTTTCAAGATTTTTTTGAAAATGGCTGGCTTTCTGATTAGGCAATATCCCCTTTAACACGTTTTATGAGGGGAACTTTATCGTGCTGTTTCAAGCAAATGGGTTCTCTGTTGGGTAGTAGTTGCCCTTAGGGAAGTTGTAGTCAATCTCCTCCACAGGGATGCCCATGTATTTCAGCACTTCCCATAGATATTTTCCTGCATGCTCAAACATCACTGCTGCATGGTGAGGATAGTGCTTCTCGATGAGTACATGACGATAGAAACGGCTCATGTTCTTGATGCCAAAGGTTCCGATTGAGCCAAATGAGCGTGTGGCAACAGGCAGAATCTCACCCTGTGCAATATATGCACGCAGTTTTGTGTCGGCGGTGGATTGCAGGCGATAAACGGTGGCCTTTCCTGGTTTCAGGTCGCCCTCCAATGTGCCGTTTGTCACCTCTACAGGCAGTGCACGCGCCATGATACGCTGGAAGCACATCTGGCAGTTGCATACCTTGGAAGATGCTGTGTTTCCGCAATGGAAGCCCATGAAAATCTCCTTGTCGGTATAGCTGTCGCACTCAAACTGCTTGCCTTTGATGCTCTCCTCGTACATGTCCTTTGGCACGGAGTTGTTGATGTCGAGCAAGGTGACAGCATCCTGAGTGATGCAGGTACCGATAAACTCCGACAAGGCACCATAGATATCAACCTCACAAGCTACTGGGATGCCTCTACCCGTCAGGCGGCTGTTCACATAGCATGGAACGAAGCCGAACATCGTCTGGAATGCAGGCCAGCACTTGTTTGCCATTGCCACGAACTGTCTTGAGCCTTTGTGGGCTTCTATCCAGTCGGTCAGCGTGAGTTCATACTGTGCAAGTCTTGGCAGCACGGATGGAATCTTGTTGCCAGTACCCAGTTCGGCAGCCATGTCCTTCACGACAGCGTCGATACGTGGGTCATTCTGGTGCTTTTGGAATGCCTCCAGCAAGTCGAGCTCAGAGTTCTCCTCAATTTCCACGTCGAGGTCATAGAGGGCACGGATAGGAGCGTTGCAAGCGAGGAAATTGTTAGGGCGTGGACCGAAGCTGATAATCTTGAGGTTCTGTAGGCCGACGATGGCACGAGCGATAGGTACGAACTCATGGATCATGTCTGCGCACTCACCAGCATCACCCACTGGCTCTTCTGGAATATAGGCACGTGTCTTGCGGAGGGAAAGCGCCTGACTGGCATTCAGCATACCGCAATAGGCATCTCCACGACCGTCAATCAAGTCGTTCTGAGTCTCCTCAGCAGCAGCACAGAACATGGTTGGGCCTTGGAACCAGTCGGCTATCATGGTTTCCGAAATCTCTGGACCGAAATTGCCCAGATAGACGCAGAGAGCATTGCATCCAGCCTTCTTCACATCCTCAAGCGCCTGCTGAGCGTGAATCTCGCTTTCGACGATGCAGATAGGGCACTCGTAGATGTCGGCTGCGTCGTATTTCTCTACATACTTTGCAATAACGGCTTTGCGGCGGTTAACTGCCAATGACTCTGGAAAACAGTCGCGACTTACTGCGACGATTCCAATCTTAATTTTAGGTACGTTGTTCATGTTAGAATAATTAAAGTTAAGTGATTTGACATTAAATGTAATATCTTTTTCATGGCATGGCAAAGTTAAACATTATAATCTGAAAAACAATCCTCTTTCGGGAGTATTTTTCACCTGAAAGAATTATTTTCCCAACAAGATGCCTCGTTCTACAGGTCTTTTCAGCTTAATGAAGGTACAAAAAAGGGTGGATTGCGACATATTTGAGGGGGCTTTCCCGTGTTTGTCGCGAATCGAGGTGGTTGTCGCAACGAAATGAGAAGAAACATGAAATAATTTTATGTTACGCCAAATATCCGCCATAACTTTGCAGCGTCAAAAGGAACAAAGGACATTCCCAAGACACAAGAAAGAGAGTAAAAAACAAAAATAAACAAATTAAAAAAATCAATCAAAATGAAAAAGCTAATCGTTATTTTATTGAGCTGTTTGCCAATGATGCTTCAGGCACAAAATGCTAAGTTCTGTAAGAGCTACTCTGACTTTGTAGCCAACCGTTGGACTCCTGTTGAGACATTGACAGAAGGAAAGACAAAACAAATGTGCCAGATTAAGTTTACGGATGACCAGTTTAAGTTCAGTACTGGTGACAAGGAGGCTGACGAGATTCTTAAGAAAGAAGTGCTGGTTGTGGAATATATGGGCCATCTCTACGTCAACTGTCGCAACCTTCGCTGCAATGACATTGTTCTTGATGTAAGCAATTATGCACAGGCTTACCGTTACGAAGGCAACAAACTGTGCGTCGTGGCACACTGGATAAATGGCGGCGCTGTATTGGCAAGTCTTGCAGGTGATGTGGTTTCCATCGCAGCTCCATTGCCTGTGGCTGTTCCAGCTGAGGTTGCTTCAGATGTCATTTGGCTCAATATGGACAAGTTCAATAGCTATCGATGCTATTACCTTGACCAAGATGCGAATAGTAAGGGAAAAACGGCTGTGGTCAGAATCAACGACGAGTTCGTGGAGAAGGTGCTTGCTAACGACCATGCACTGTTGGAAAGATACAATGCGGTTGAGAAGAAGAATGCTCGTCAGTCAGCTGCCAATATTCTCCCTGTCTTGAAGGAGAAGGGACTTATTAAAGGATAATGATGAAGCAATGAGAAAGGATGATCCCGATTAACAACTTGTAAATAAACCCAGGAAGGGGGCAGGATAGTTTTTCCTGTTCCCTTTTTTCGTGTGTGTTGGATTTGTGGTTTTTCCTTTCAGGTGAAAAGGGTGGAATAGGTGATTACTTGATAAAAAGCCCATGCTACTGAACGACGACTCTTATCAGGGTCTATAGCACCAATATGCGAATAGCCAATTGTTTTTGTCATTACTTAAAGTGTAGGTATCCGAGTATAGCAAGCTGAACGATGATGATAGCGGGAATGCCATACTTGAACTTCTTGTGCATAGTCTTATGATGCCAGACCTTCATGCCCAACCAAGCACCTATACTACCGCCAAGAACGGCCAAGCCCAAAAGAGCCGCCTCTCTGATACGCCATTTTGACTTTTTTGCCTTCCACTTGTCAATTCCATACGTGAAGAAATTCTCGGTTACATAGCTCGCTATGCGCCCTCAAAAACTGACAAAAATCCAATCAAATCAATTCAAAAATCAATCCGACATAATTTTTAGAACCTACCTAGCGTTTGTGTCAATGTGTAGGTAAGGAGGAAGAAGAATCTTCGCTCTGTGTGTCATTGATATTGTTGTTCCCATTTGTTGAGATACCGCCCGTTTTCTCTGCGAATTCAGTGCGAGCCCTTGCCAACTGTTCGATGAAGCGCTCGTGGTTGCGAATCATCTGATAGAGCACAGAGCCTGCCATTCTTCCTGCATCAACGTCGCTTTGCCAGTGGTAGCCAGCGATGACGCGACTCTGTCCGAACTCGTAGCCACGTGCCAGCAAGGCTTCCATTGCCTTTGGAGAAGTGTTGATATCTGCGAGCAACAATGCAGCAGTCCAGCCCAGTACGGTGTGTCCTGAAGGATAGGAGCCCTCATAACGGTGCTTCTCTTCCTTCTCAGGAACGATGGTGCCTTCGTTGTAGTAGGTGTAGGGGCGCATGCGGTTGAAGAATACCTTTGCGTCGGAGTGAATGCTGTCGCATGAGGCGCAGACATCCTGCAGGATGGTGTATATTTCGGGAGTGTCTTCCTTGGTGATTTCCAAACCGAAGATGCCGCTGAACTCCGCGATGATGGTTTCCATGCTATACACAGCATCACGCTGAGCCTGAGCACAACGTGCCTCGTCGAGACGCATCAGCTTTCCCCAGAGATACTGCGACTGGTCTGCAACGAATCTGGCAGACTCAAATGCAGGTGGAGCTGGCAGGATGTTTGCCATATTTGGTAATTCAGCCTTTGTAAAATACGCATGTCCATTCTTCTCGTCGCCTGCTGCCTGAACACTGACGATGCCGCAAAGCACAAATGCCACGGCTAAAACAAATAATCTTTTCATCTATTGTTATTTTTTCGTTATTTACCTATTAGGGTTGCATCAAGAAACACAAAGGCAAGCAATGGGTGCCACACTTTGTCCTTGATGTCAAAAACACGGCTTAAAACCATCTTTCATCATATTCTCTATATACTCCGTGCTTGTCACTTTTGTGACAAAGGTACTCATTTCCTTCAAACTTTTGCCATACTTTTCCAAAAAAACAATAAGTAACCCAGCAATTAGAATTATTTACGCTCGCAAAAAGCCAATCTTCCTGTGGTTTTGCTGGCTAGGTGGCCTCACCGCGAAGTGCAGCCAATAGACGTTCCCGTGCATCGAGTCACCAACCTGCTTTCCATAGCATGTGGCTTCTGGATAATCGACATTCTACTTGATGAATTTTACTTTTGAAGCATCACGTGGTTTTGCCTCGGGTTGTTCGTCGGGATAGCCAATAGAAATTACATAGAGCAACTTGTAGCCCTCTGGGATGTCGAGGCTATCGCGGAAGGCTTTGGCTTTCTTGTCTGTTGTGAGGAAACGAATAGGCCCTGTCTGGATGCAGGTACCAAGTCCCAGTGACTGTGCTGCCAGCATCATGTTTTCGCCCAATAGACCTGCATCAAGGTCGAACCTGCCATCAGCAGGAGCACAGACGCAGATGAGGTTCAGAGCATTGCGGCACTTGTCCTTTACATCTGCCATCAGCTTCTGGTCTTCGATGATTCGTACAGCCCAGTCTTGGTGGTTCATGGCACTTGGTGCATTGATGCCAGCAAGGGCAACGGTTTCCAGCTTCTCATGTTCAACGGGCTTGTCGAGATACTTGCGGACTGAGCGACGTGCCATGATATTACGAAGTACGGGGTTTACCTCCATCTGCATGTCGGTCTCGATGGTGGCAACCTTGTCGCGTGACTCATATCGTTTGATGACCTTGCCGTCACGCCCGATGAGGAACTTGGTGAAGTTCCACTTGATGTCGCCTCCGCCAGCCTGTGCCTTCAGCCAAGTGTAGAGAGGATGTGCGTTTTCGCCGTTCACATCAATCTTGTCGAACTGTGGAAAGTGGATGTTGAAGTTGGCTGTGCAGAACTGGTGTATCTCCTGAATTGTACCAGGAGCCTGCTGTCCGAACTGGTTGCAAGGAAAGTCGAGAATCTCGAAGCCCTGAGCTTGATACTTCTGGTAGAGCGGCTCCAATTCCTTGTACTGCGGCGTGAATCCGCATCGGGTAGCAGTATTCACTATCAGCAGCACTTTCCCTTTGTAGTCGGAGAGAGGAATTTCCTGACCGATATCGTTCTTTACCTTGAAATCATAAATGCTTTGTGCCGAAAGGGTCAGCACACTTACCATTGCCATGAGGCTGAATAATAGTCTTTTCATAATCGCTATTGTTTTTTACTTTTTACTTTCTTGGTCGTCTACGGCTCGAAATGTAGTTTAAAATTGAAACGTAAAAATTATTTTTAAAATTCTAAATGATAATTCTAAATACAATTTCAAGCGAAGCGCCCTAAATCCTTTTAAATCCTTTAAATCCCTGAAAATTTTACTTTTTAATTTTTAATTTTCTTGCAAGTTCACGAAAGTCAGAGAGTAGATTCCATATTCCGTCTTCTGACAGTACGCCTCGTTTTAGGCCCTCAGGAAGCCGTCCTGCTTCGTCATCAGCGAAGTCCTGTCGCCATACCTCACTACCATAGTACTCGTCAAGTATCGCTATATCCTCCTTGATAGCCTCCAAGCTTTCTGGTGTTATCGTAGGTTCTTGAATGAAAGCTAATGCTTTGTTGAAGCGTTGCTCCATCTGGCTGATACGCTCTATTTGCTCTTTGCGTCCTGGAAGGAGCTCACAGATTCTATCTTCCCTGATTATCTTGGGAGCTGCCTTTCCTGCAAGTACCAAGACTTTCTTTCCATTTCGATAGACGTGGAGTTGGCGCGAGCGAACAATGGCTGTCAGTTCAGGCTCATCCAGCATGGTTATCCATAAGGGATGATAAACGCCATCTTCTTCAAACAGCTTTTTCTGCAGGTGGGAGCACATTTTGCTTTTGTCAATAGATTCCTTGTTCATATATGATTACCGTGGTCGAATAATTATCTCTTTGTCTTCCATATTTCAACAGGTCCAAGCAGTCCGGAAGGGAGTAGGGGAGATTCTTTGGTAAAGAATTTGAAGCAGCCTACCGTTTTGCGACCTTGTGACGGACGTGGCTTTCCATTTTGCAACCATTCGGGGATAGCTGCCATATAGCGGCCTGCCATAGGTTTGCCTGGCGCAAAGTCGTATATCAACGGTTCAGACCAATCGATGTCGTCGGGTTCCTGTTCGTCTCCAATCATGCGGTTGGGCCAGAGGTTGGTGACATCGATTTCTATCTGGTTATCACCCGTATGGAGTGCTGACGTAATATCGAGCAGGAAAGGAGCTTTCCACATGACGGGAAATGCAACACCGTTGACACGCACGGTAGCCATGTTCTTTACATTGCCTAAATGAAGTACGAGACGACTGCTTTTGAGTTGTCGATTGTTCAGTCGGAAGTGGGTGCTATAGGTGGCTGTTCCTGAAAAATACCTGATGGCAGGTGTTGGTGACTGTGTCCAGTCGAAGAGTAGTTGACGCTTCATCTCTGCCACATCTGGGAATGTGATGTCCCAACTATCGTTGAGTGTCGCCACGCATTCATCTTGATGGTGATGAACAAGCAAGGTTGCCAAGGAGTCGTTCTGCGCATACTCCATGGGATTAGCGGTGATGACGAGAAACCTCGAGCCATTAGCCTCGATGGTGAGCTTGTTGCCGTTGAATGTCTTCATTGCGAGATTATAAGGATTCCACACTTCTATGCTCTTTCCACCTGCATATTGTGCGATGGGTAGGGTGGCTGTGGCTGCGGTGTCGGTGGAATTGCATACGAACACGATGTCAATATCGCCATCGGTCCGCCGATAGGTCTTGAATCTGTCTGTATCACCCCATTGCTGCTTGCTGGGCAGTCCGCGCTGGAGCAACGACTGGCAACGCGCCATGTAATCGAAGAAAGCCTTTGCTCCGCCTGCCTTCCACCACGTCTGTTTGGGCACAAAGTGAGTTCCCCAAATGCCGAACGACATGCCCGGTTCGACCTGTGTCCACGGATTGCATGCTCCAGCGTGCAGCATCATGCGGTTGACACCTGTACAGAAGGCACGGTCGCAGATGGGCTTGAGCGATTGAGGGTCGTCCTGCCATGCATATAACGGCCAGCAGGTGAATGCCTCTGCCACAAGCAGCGGCTTCTGCAGGTTGCGCATCACCTGCTCATGCCGTCCCATGTCCTTCCAACCCCAGTTAGGGCGCACCCAGAACTCTGTGGCGACGAGTGCCTTGGGAGCAGCACGTAGTATTTTGTAAATGTCGAGCACCTGGAATGGTTTCTGTCCACCTGTTCCGTAAGGTTCCACCAAAAGTTGCATGCCAGGCGCACTCTTTTCAGCAAGTTCAGCCATGTAGCCGTAGTAGTTCTCAGCAAAGAGCGATGTGAGTACATCGACCAAATCTTTTCGGAACGCTGCACTCTCTTCTTTGCTCCCTATCACTGCCTTACCTACGATGTAGGGCAGCCATGGATGGATGTCGTAGCCTTTGCGACGTAGGAACTCATCGGGCAGTACCACGCTCCAGTCCTGACCGCCTGCCTCATAGCTGTCTATTTCCAAGCGACAGAAGGTCTTCCCTGCATGCCTCCCTGCCAGGTCTATCAGCATCTGAGGATAACCACTCCAGAAATGCCTCACTGCCTCTCGGTTCATCTTGTCGCATTCCAGTCCTTGTCCCGACTTGGGTGCCTGTGCCTCGTTGGTCTTTCCGTTGGTCGTGTGGCCGAAGCGCAACAGCAGCCAGTTGCCCTGCTTCATCCGTTTGACATACGACTTCGGCAAGAGCTTCATCATCTTGTTCGTGATGACAAGGGTGTCTGCCCATCGCCCATCCGTCGTTGCGGACAGACAGGGTGTAAGGTCGCGGATGTCGGTCTTGCTGACCACTGAGTCGTTGGGCATTGCCAACACACAGATGTCTTGATAGTAATTGTATTTTGGGTCAACCTCTGCATGTGGCAAGCGGATGGCTTTGGCTTTTGGTGTGAATGCCACGGATTCCACCACGACCTTCTGCATGGAGTACTTGGGCGTTACGTTGACGTAAGCGCTTGAAGACCAGCCCGGGCAATTGTGAGTGCCGAACGACAAGCCCAGTCGCTCGCACTCGTCCATTGTCCACCGCATCATTTCCTTCCATTTTTCGCTTCCAATGGAGCACGATGGGTCTCCCACGAGGCTCTGCATGTCACCGCCAATCTGGAAATTCTGCACGCCAGCGAGTCCTGCAGCCTTGAATGCCTCCAAATCGTGTGTGATAGCCTCTTTGCTCACCAGTCCATCCATCCATTGCCAGATGATCCATGCACGGTGCTCATCCTTGGGATGGATGAAATCCTCACGCAGCGACTGTTGTGCCAATAGGTTCTGGCAACATGTCATGACAGTTAGAAAAAAAAGTGTTAGTTTTAGTTTCATCATCTTACTTGTATTCAAACCAATCTATATCCACATATCCATTATTCTCCTCATGGCGACATTGTGCGAAAACTCCAAGCATGACACCTGTGAACCCACCGATAGTTTCGGTGCTGAGGAAACGGTACTCCATTTTGGAAAGTTGGGTGTAGTTGATGCCGTCACAGGATGCCAACATATAATAGAAATCCTTATCGGACGTGATGCGTAGATAAACATGGTTACCGGACAATTCGATTTCCTTTTCACTGTGGTTGGTCTGACCTAAGCGTACATTCGATTTGATGAAAATCTTCCCATTTCTTTTCTCGACTTCCACATCGTAATGGTTTAGGGGAGCAGCATAAGCCGTAAGTCCAGCCTGCATGTCTTCGGTAAGGTGGGAAAGGTCGAACAGCGCAGTGGCAGAGAATTTTAGTTCAGTCTGTCGTCGGGCAACAAATGTAGGTGATGCCGTCTGGCTAAGGTCGGTCGTTGAGGGGTAAAGTCTGAGCCAGCCTTTACGCTCAGACAACGAGTATTTGGTATAGTCTGGGTTACACAGGCTCATCCATCCCATAGGTAATCCCAATGAATGATAGCTGTCTTTGGGAGCTTTGCGCTTCAAGTAGTTGAATTCTTCTTTAATCGGCTCTTTTGCCATTGGCACCAGCGGCAGCGTCCGACATTTCATGTTCGTTTGAAGCGTACCATCTCCGTTTACCACAGGCCAACAGTCTTGCTCCCATTGAACAGGTGCCAGCATCGTTTCGCGTCCCATCACATGCTGCAGATAGCCGCTTGTCCTGTATCCCAAACAAATCATCCACCACGAAGAGTCTGGAGCCTGCACCAAGTCGGCATGTCCTAAACCCTGTATCGGACTATTTTGCATCTTCATGCTAAAATGTGTCAGAATGGGATTGGCAGGATTCGCTTCGTATGGACCAAATAGGCTTTTGCTGCGCAGGATATTTACGTGATGTCCATGTTCTGTACCACCTTCTGCCAACAGCAGATAGTAGTAGCCGTCTTTCTTGTAGATATGTGGTCCTTCTGGATACCGACCGCCAAGGCCGGTACCTAAGTGATGAATCTCGCCAAGCTGTTTGCCTGTCTCTACATCAATCTTGCATATCTTGATGTCACCTTCCTTCCAAAGGAAATAGCACTTGTTGCCCTCGAAGTAGAGTGTGGGGTCGCAACTGCCGATGGCAAAGTCAATTACGACGGGTTCCGACCATTCGTCAGCGGGATTATCTGTCCACACATAGAAATGACGGCGCGATGGAAAAACCGTTGTCACCATATAGAATCGTCCGTTGTGGTATCGGATGGTGGGAGCATAGATGCCGCTGTTGCCATCGGAGCCTTTCAAGTCCACCTGAGTTGGTCGTGTCAGGCAGTTGCCTATTTGTTCCCAGTTCACCAAGTCCTTGCTGTGGAATACAGGCACTCCAGGGAAGTATTGGAACGTGCTGTTTACGAGATAGAAGTCATCACCTGCACGGCACACACTTGGATCGGCGTGGAAGCCAGGAAGCACCGGATTCATGAATCCTTGACCAAAGGTGCCAAGTGTCTGTAACAGCAAGGTTATGATGATGATTCCTTTTCCAAAATATTTCATGATCTGTTTTTCTATTTGTTTTAGTTCGGTCATTATGGGCTGACCCGATGCCATATAAGATCTAAAATCCTGTATAGCCATATTATTATGTATGGTGTTATTTGTCTATTTCTGTGAATCTTGAAAATTTGCGACCATCACGGGTGACTGTCTCGAAGAACAATTTCTCGGGACGTACCCAGTATTGCCTATCTCCATAGAGGGCTTGATAGACGACCATTCGTTCTTGGGTCTCTGAGTCGAGTGCCGTTCGGATGTAGCGATAGCGACCGCCCTTGAAATGCTGGAAGTAACGGATGCCGTCTTCGGGCAAGGAATATTGCATCAGCATCTTCTCGACTAAAGGCACATACCATGTGTGTACTTCCTCTGCAGTTGGGGTGTGACCACCAGGGAAGTGGAACGACTGGTTGTAATACTCCAAAAACAGCGGCTCATAGTGCGCCAACGTGTCCTGTTCGCCAAACAATCCCCAGATGCGGTCCTTGTAGTATGGATTGCAGTAGTTGAACTGTATCGCCTCAAGTTCGGCAAATTCTTCCACCAAGGCTTCATTGATGATGAAGTCTTGCATGCCGTCCTTTCGTGGCGACTTGTACTGATGTTCACCGATGCGCTGCTTCAGAAACTCCGTCATCTGGAAGTGGGGATTGCCAAGCAAGGCTGGAATGCCCACGATGGGAGCCAGCATCTGGGCATAGAACGAACCGCAACTATTGCCAACCAGAAGGTCTGGCTTTTCACGGTCAATAAGTTCTCGGATGTACTCGATGGCATCTTTAGGGTGCATCGGCAAGTCAGGCGTAAGCACCTTTGCACGACACTTTCTCGAAGTAACGTCGCCTAATCGTTGCCTTTCGAAGGAATCGCGCAACGCCATGGCTGGTACACACTGACCACTGGCATAGAATCCGTGTAAGAACAATATTTTTTTCATTCTTTCATCCAAGTCATTTTAATGTGAGGAATGCCATCGAGCATGAAAGTATCGGATGATTGTCTGAATCCCGCACTTTCATAAAACCCCTTTGCATACTCCTGTGCTTCAATTTCTATGACTGTCGCCCCGAAATGTTCAATCGCTGCATCTATGGCATGAGTCATGATTTGCTTGCCGTAACCCTTGGTTCGCTCTGTAGTGATTACTCTGCCGATGGAGACTTCTTTCATGTGAGTGCCTTCAGGACATACACGAGCCAAAGCAACTATTTTATCTTGAACGGTCAACCATAAATGAACGGCTTGCTGGTCATCGCCGTCCATGTCCTGATAGACGCAGTTCTGCTCAACTACAAAGACCTCGCTTCGCACTCTAAGGAGTTCGTATAGTTCTTCCGTGGTCAGTTCTTGGAATGCTTTCTTATGTAGAAGTGGATCGTTGTTCATACCTACGCAAAATCTACTTTCCCACGCAAAAGTTTTTGAAGATGTTTTGTAGTGTTTCGTCGGCTGTGATGGTGCCACCTGTAATTTCGCCAAGGTGTGAGAGGGTGATGCGAAGGTCTTCAGCAAGGAGGTCGCTGTAGAGATGTTGATGGAGACCATCGAGGACTCGAGACAGGGATTCTTGTGCTCGAAGGAGAGCTTCATAATGACGGGCATGTGTGACAATGGTGGTGTTTTCTTGCCAGTCGTCAAGATGGGCTGCAGTATAGATGGCAGATTCAAGATTAGGTATGCCAGTGCCTAATTTTGCTGAAATGGAGATGATAGGCACTGAGGATGGATGGGATGAAATGGCAAAACGGTTGTCGTCTTTGTCGATTTTGTTTTGCACGATAATGAGAGATTTATCTTTTGTGAGTTGTTTTATTTCTGATATTTCTTCAGTGGTTGGTTGTGCATCAATCACCCAAAGGATGATGCTGGCTTCTACAATTTTCTTGAAGGTGCGCTCGATTCCAAGTGATTCCACCGTGTCTGTGGTTTGTCTGATTCCTGCTGTGTCAATGAAACGGAATGTGATGCCGTTGATGTCGGTAGTGTCTTCAATGACATCGCGAGTGGTGCCATGTATGTCTGAAACGATGGCGCGCTCATCATGTAGTAATTGGTTGAGCAGGGTGCTTTTTCCCACGTTTGTCTTTCCAATGATAGCAACTGGTATTCCATGTTTGATGACTTGTCCTGTTCGGAAAGAGTGAAGCAGTTTGGATAGATGATCGTTGATGGCTATTGCCAACTGTAGCAATTCGCTGCGGTCTGCAAATTCCAAATCCTCATGTTCTGAAAAATCCAATTCCAATTCAAGGAGAGAGGTGAGTTTCAGTAACTGTTCTCGGAGTTGGGATAGTTCGGAAGAGAAATGTCCTCGTAGCTGAGACATGGCCGTTCTGTGGGAGGCTCGACTATTCGCTGCAATGAGATCGGCAACGGCTTCTGCTTGACTGAGGTCGAGTTTTCCGTTAAGAAAGGCGCGCTGTGTGTATTCGCCTGGTTGTGCTTGACGGCAACCGATTTGTATGAGTCGCTCCATGATGGCATTCATGATGAAGCGAGAGCCATGGCACGATATTTCTACGGAATCTTCCCCCGTGTAGCTATGTGGAGAGCGAAAAAGGCTCAACAAAACTTCGTCGATGATATTTCCTTTGGCATCGTAGAGGGTGCCAAAATGAAGTGTTTGACCTTTAGCTAAAGACAATGGTTGTCCCGAGGGTGATGTAAAAATGCGGTCAGCGAACGCTATGGCTTGTGGTCCGCTGACTCTTATGATTCCTATGGCTCCTCCAGCAGGTGTGGAGGGTGCGCAAATGGTTTCGTGCATGGTATTATGGTCTAAAAAACTTTTAAGTTAGATTTTGTCGAGAACAATTCGGATGAGGTCGTCGATTTGGTTCTTATATCCTGTGTTTGCTTCCAGAGCACGTCGGTTGGCAATCACCATGCAAACGGTCATGGCACGGTGTCCGAGTAAAGCGGCAAGTCCTGCAATGGCAGAAGATTCCATTTCGAAGTTTGTGATGCGATAACCATTATATTCGAAAGATTCCACTTTCTCGTTTTGTTGCGGGTCGGCAAGCGGAATGCGAAGTTGGCGACCTTGTGGACCATAGAATCCACCACAAGCGATGGTCACACCTTTCACCATCCCTTGCTCTGGTGAATAGATGCGGTCGATGAGCTCCTTTGAATTATCGATGACATAGGGAGCATGAAGCAAGCGGTGGTTCCAATGCATGTGTTCTGTGAATGCTTTTTCAAATTCAAGGTCGCATACCTCGTCGCGCCCTCCGTAGAAATTCAGGAGCCCATCGAAACCGATAGATTTTTCGGAAATGATAAACGTGCCAATGGGGGTGTATGGTTGCAATCCCCCTGTCGTACCAATTCTCACAATTTCGAGGGATGTCAGTTGTTCTTTTTCAGTACGCGTTTCAAAATCTATGTTCTTGAGCGCATCTATTTCGTTCATCACAATATCGCAGTTATCGCAACCTATACCGGTGGAAATGACACTGATGCGCTTGCCTTTGTAGCTGCCCGTAATGGTGTGAAACTCTCGACTCTGTATGTCACATTCTTGTATATCGAAATGTGCTGCAATGGTATCTACTCGTCCTGGATCTCCGCAGAGAATTATTTTGTCTGCTAATTGTTCTGGGCGAACGTGCAGATGAAAAACTGAACCATCAGCATTGATGATAAGTTCAGAAGCAGGAAATGTCTTTTTCATGATAATGTCTTGATATGTTATGAGTTAAACAATTACATAGATAAGAGGGGGAGGGAGACGATCCGGATGGCATCGCTACACGCTAAAAAAGTTTAAAGTTTAACGAAGTTACACTTCATGCTCCACGCTTCACGTTTTTCTATCCCCTTCGGGGAAACTGGAGGGGCTGTCTCAGCGAGACAACTAACGTTGTAATTCGCTTTTTCTGATTTCTTTTTCGGCCTGAGTGATTTCACGAGCAAGTTGTTCTATGCGTTTTTCCAAGTCGAGAATTTGCTGGCGCATGCTGTTCTGCTTGGTGCGATTGGAACTGGCAAAAGTGCTGCGGAGAGTTTCCAATTGCTCAGAAAGGGTGTCGTGGTTTTTCTGTTTTTGAATCCATTCCTTGCAGAGTTCTCTTGCTTGTGGATTGCGGAAGTCTGAAATGTTGGTATAAGTGTAGAGGTCGTTGATGACCAGTTCAAAATCCTTTTTTTTCGATTTGTCGTTGCTTGCCGATTGCAAAGCCAGACGTTGCCGTACGGCAATGCGCTGTGGCTCATTTTCTGCTGTCCATGTGGAGCGAATTGGGCGAAGTGATGCCCATTCGTTGACAAGAGCGGGTGCGGTGTTCTCAAAATCGATGGGATGCCTGCTTGCGTTAGGAATGAAAGTATAGATGCACACCATTCCAGCTGGTTGGTAGCGGTCGGATGCAAACCATCCCACATTGTTGATTTCATCAATCACAAGCAAATAGTCGTTGGCGTAGGAGTTGTATGGAAAACCAAGATTCTCCGCTGGATAGAAGCTGTTAGACTCTGCATTGAATCGAGTGACGTAGAGGTCATAATTTCCCAGACCTTCCTCGTTGATACCTGCGAAGTAGAGGGTTATTCCATCCATCATCATAAATGGATAATTCACATCGCCTTTGATGCCAAGCCCTTCAATGAACTTCGGTGCTGATGTATTTTGGGTTCCCTTGTCATTATAAAGCATTTGCAGGGCGAGAATAGAATCATTTGTGGGGCGAACACGTATGGTTTGGTTTCCTCGTTCGCTGGTATAGGACGTCGATTGTCCTTCAAGGTCCATCTCGATACTACCAACTTCGGGACTGAACATGTATGCAGCGAGGAACTCCGACTTGGGTACCACAGTGGAATCCACTACCACCACTTTATCGGTATTTCGTAGAAGCGATTTTCCGTAGTTGCAACTTTTCAGCAGTTGTTCCAAAGATGCAGTAGGTTTTTTCTGTCTTTTAGCCAATGCCAATTCCTTCTTAATGAGTGTCTCGACACGAGCGTATTCAAGACTACTGACACTTTTCCCTACCTCCGTTGAGTCAATGGTCAAGACGGGAAAAATGTTTTGTGCTTGAACTTGAATTGAAATCAAAGTGAGATATGTTAATACCAATAAGTGCTTCATAAATAAATGATTAATTGATGAATAGTTATGCGATTCAATTGTCAGATATCGCACATTCCTTTGCAAAGATACATCTTTTTTGGAACTTGTCATCTTTCCCTCAATATTTTTTCCATTAATTCCAAAGTTGGAGAATGTCTTTATCGCCCCAATAAAGATGAATATAGGATGCACGCAGGTTTTTGTAGATGTAAATGGGTGCAGACTTTTTACCATCTCCTGTTTCTTCTTCCTCCAGAATGTGAGAGTAGTGGAATTCATGTCCTTGAAAAGAATATGGAATGCCATCGTTCGTTTGTCCTTCCCATTGCCGATAAGCTAAATGCAGGCGCATACCCTGCAGTGTGGCTGTTTGATGCAACACATTCGCCATGGGGTAGGTATTTCCGTCCATACCAATAATGGATTTACATAGATACATCATTCCACCGCATTCTGCCAGGCAACGTCCACCATACTCTATGTAACCGCTTATGCTTTGCTTCATGCTATGGTTGTTGCTGAGTTGTGAAAGAAAGAATTCAGGATAGCCACCAGGTAGGTAGAGTAGGTCGGTTTTGGGAGGAATTACTCTGTCAACTAAAGGAGAGAAGAACGTTACATGCCCCATTTCCTTGAGTCGGTCAATATTCTCTCGATAAGTGAAATTGAAAGCAGCATCATGTGCGATGGCGATGCGCATTGGTGTGTGGGGAAGCGTTTCCGAAGAAAATGTCTCGTGATATCTGTTTTCATCTATCATTAGTGCCATTAATTGGTCCAAATGGATGTGTTTTTCTACTACATCTGCAGCCCGTTCTATCAGCTTTTCGATACGTTGCTCGTTTTCGAGAGACAGCCCGAGGTGGCGTGATGGAATTTCCAGTTCTTCTATGCGAGGAATGTATCCCAAGCATGGGGTTTGGGTATCTTCGCACGCTTGTTTCAGAAAAGTGGCATGTCGTTCACTTCCTACTTGGTTGAAAATCACACCAGCAATTCTTACATCTTTGCGAAGCGTCTTGAAGCCGTGGATGATGGCTGCGGCACTATATGCCATGCTTCGTGCATTGATGATGAGAACGGCAGGAATGTCGAGGAAGGAAGCTATTTCAGCCGAACTTCCTCTGTGGCGGTCATAGCCATCGAACAAGCCCATCACTCCCTCCACCACATTCACTGTCTTAGCATAACGAGCAAAAACACATTTCAGATGCTCTTTACTGGTGAAACGCGAGTCCAGATTGACAGATTCCTCTCCCGATGCCATCCGATGATATTGGGTGTCAATATAGTCGGGACCACATTTGTAGGCTTGCACAGCCATTCCTCTCCTTTTCAAGGCACGAAGAATGCCTATTGTGATTGTTGTCTTACCGCATCCCGAGTTGGTGGCTGCTATGAGGAAAGAACTGATTCTGGATGGATTCATTTGATGCTGCTTTTATGTCACGCGGAAATCGTTCCTTTAATACGAACCTATTTTCTGTGTATATCTGTTTTCTGCGAGGCATGAACAAAGATTTTTACTGAAATGTTGCAAAGATACAAATTTTATTCATACCTTTGCAGTGCAATTGGTGATATTTTGAATATTAGTTCAAGGTATAAAAGGGAATCAGGTGAAAAACCTGAACAGTGCCCGCTACTGTAATCTCCCCATTTTAGCAAGAACACACCAAGCCACTGATTGAAAATTCTTTTCAATTGGGAAGGCGTTCTTCAGGAGAAAGTCAGGAAACCTGCCAATTTGTGAATAAGAATTATCCGTACCTTCCTCGGGATTAAGGAAGCGGATTTGTTCGGTAATTGTCATTTTTTAATTTTACTGCAAAAATGAGGAAGTTCGTGTGGTTGAGCATGATATGCATGTTCGTTTCTATGCGTATGATGGCACAAGTTGCTATCAGCGGAAGAATTGTGGATGCTGGTTCTCATCGTCCTGTCTCTGGAGCGTATGTGCGTGTTGACAAAAGTATGCAGAAGACGGTAACAAACGCCCAAGGTGAATTTCAACTCTCGGGATTGTCAGAAGAGGAAAACCTATTGAGTGTGACGCATGTGAGTTATGAGCCACGAAGCATCCGAGTGAATGGTAGTCAGAAAGGCATACTGATTCAGATGAATGAAAGTAATTTGAATGTGGGGCAGGTGGTTGTTACAGGAACAGGTACGCACCATCGCTTGAAAGATTCTCCTGTACCTATCCATGTTCTCACTCAGAAGGACATTGCCAGTGCCAATGCCACCACTGTGGAGGAAGTGTTGCAGATGCTTTCACCAAGTTTTACGACCATGACAAATGGAATGGGTACTTTCTTGAATTTCAACGGACTTAGCGACGATTACTTCGTGTTCTTGTTGAATGGTCGAAGGATGGCTGGCGACGATGCTTTTCGTCGTATTAATGTGAACAATATCAAGCGCATCGAGCTGCTGAATGGTGCATCGAGTACGCTCTATGGAACAAACGCTCTTGGTGGTGTGATTAACATCATCACCGACGATGCGAAGAACATTCTCTCGGTGCAGAGCGATACAAAAGTGCGTAGCAAGGCACGAGTGTCGGAGAGTGTGAATGTTGATGTGCAGAAGGATAAAATCGGTAGCTACACATCTTATCAGTACGAAACCGCTGATTGTTGGCAGTTATCTCCTTATGAAGAAAAGAACGAGAAACTGGTGGAAACCAATAAGATTGCATCCACAGGCTATCACACCAACTTGCTCAACGAGCGTCTCACTTTCGATGTTAACGACCACCTGAGCTTCTATGCGGAAGGTAATTATTACCGCAATGTCACCGATCGTCCGTTCGATGTCTATGCATACGATGTTAATCATGAGAACTATGGCTATGCTGCTGGTGCAAAGTGGCTGCTGAAAGATGGCAATTATCTCACAGCGGATTTCAACACCGACATTTTCAATAGCAAATACGACTACTATAAAAAGAGTGGCACCTTCGAAGCAGGCGATGACGTGTTGAGAAAACGAACACGATACCACAATGCTTCGGTGAAAGGTATCTTCAAATTGGGTTTCTACCACAAGTTGAGTGTAGGAACTGAGTTCGTTTTTGATGCCTTGAAGAGTGTTTCTGACAATATTGACAAGGAAACTGACAATACCATTGCACTCTTTGCACAAGACGAAGTGAAGATTCTTCCACTGTTGAAGGCGCTTGTTGGAGTAAGATATTTGTATCACAATGTCTTCGGAAGCTATGCCACACCCAATGTGTCTGCCATCTACACACTTGGCCATCTCAACCTTCGTGCTAGCTACTCAGCAGGATATAAGGCCCCAACGCTCAGCGAAGTGTATGCCACCGACATAGCCAAAACTACCGACCGCATGACAATTGGCAATCAGAATCTCAAGCCCGAAAAGAGCAATTACTTTGCTTTCAACGCAGAATATAACGAGCGTTGGTTCTCCCTTTCTGGAAATGTGTTTCTAAATAAGGTACGTGATATGATTGACTATGCCACCATTTCCACAGGGGATGAAGCCATGAAGCAATACGGTCATAAAACCGTTCGGCAGCGTCAAAACATCAACCGTGCAAAAGTCTTTGGAGTAAACATCAGTGCCAATGCCCATCTCGGCTATGGATTCTCTCTGCGAGCTGGATTCAGCTATCTCGATGCGAAAGACGAGGAGACAGGAAATCCACTCGACAAAACCATCAAGAACTCTTGGACTCTGGGTTCTCAATGGACAAGAACATGGGGCATTTACACTTTGAATGTCTCTTTGAATGGACAAATATATAGTCGAAGGTATTCAGAAAGTTACGGATATGCACCACATTACACGATGTGGAACCTCAACACCAGTCATACCATCCATCTGAAGAAGTTCATCGTTGAACCAGGATTGGGCATCGAGAACCTCTTCAATTGGAGAGACGATCGTCCCTACAACAGCAACTATGCCACCCTCAATCCTGGGCGCACTGCATACGCAAGCATGAAACTGCGATTCTAATCATTATTTCCCTTTACAAACAAACATTACTCCGTGCAAAAAGTCATTTCACATATCATCCTATTCCTCTTCTGTGCTGCCACTCTGCAAGCGCAGAGCACTGCTGATGGTGCTGTTGATAAGAAGCTCATGCTCCACGAAGTGGTGGTGACAGGAACCGGCACAGAGCACCCTCTCAAGGATGCACCCGTGCAAACTGAAGTGATAAGTGGAAAGACATTGAAAAACTTTGCAGGAAAGAGTGTTGAGGACTTGTTGGGAATGCTCACAGCTTCGTTCGATTTCAACGAAGGCGACATGGGTAGCCAAATGCAGATGAATGGTCTGGGCAACAACTACATCCTCATCCTCATCGACGGCAAGCGCATTCATGGAGATGTGGGAGGCGAAAACGACCTCGGGCTCATCGACCCTAACAACATTGAGCGAATCGAAATCGTGAAGGGAGCATCATCGGCACTTTACGGCAGTGATGCCATTGCAGGAGTGGTGAACATCATCACGAAGAAGCACCATCAACAGGGCATCCAGTTGGATAATAAGACACGAGTGGGTAGTTACGGCGACCTACGTCAGCACAATGGCATTGCCTTCCATTCGGGCAAGTGGAGCACATACACCAATTTCCAGCTCCAACACACCGACGGATGGCAGAACACATCGGTGGAAGCGCCTGCACTCACTGAATTCCTCATCACAGATTCTCGCAACAAAACGGTCAACCGCTATACGAACTGGCAGCTTTCCGAGCGACTGACATACGCCCCTTTCAAGGACTTGGAATTCTATGCTGAAGGTTCCATCTACAGGAAGCGCATCTATCGCCCAAGCGGCAAATACCCATCCACCGACGTCACCACCTACGACTTTGTCTATCAGAATGCTTCGGCATCCGCAGGAGCTAAGTGGAAGCTCAACCAGACCGATGTCTTGACATTTGACCTTGACTGGAACCGCCATGCCTACTATTACCACTTCACCGATACCACCCTGACTGATGGCTACGTCAACGGTCGCTTCACCAACTATTTCCCTTACTTTCCTTCGCAGGAGCAGTTGCAAAGCGATCAGCAACGCACTATGGCACACCTCAAGGGAGTATTCCAGCTTCCTTATCAGCAACGACTCAGCGCTGGTGTCGAATGGCGTTACGACTGGTTGAAGGCACCTCTCCGTGTGGATGGAGGAAAGGCAAGCGACAACACCGAAGCTCTCTACGTGCAGGATGAGTGGAACGCCTTGCGCAGTCTGAATCTCACAGCCGGACTCCGACTCAACCGCAACGAACAGTTCGGATTTCGACTCACCCCAAAGCTCTCTGCCATGTACCGACTGGGCGATGCCTGGAGGCTCAGAGCCACGTGGAGCCAGGGATTCAAGACACCCACTACCAAGGAACTCCATTACTGCTATGTGCGTCAGATGAGTGGCACCTATCTCTACCTCGGCAATAAGAGCCTCACACCACAGCGGAGCAACTACTTCAGCGCTGGAGTGGAATATACCCACAACCACCTCTCTGTTGCCGTCACTGCTTACCACAACCGCGTGAAGGACATGATAGCATTGGTCACCATCCCCAACTATGATGCTCCCAAGGACCTCTATATGCAGTATCAACCCATCAAGACACGCCAGTACAAGAACCTTGAGGATGCCAAGACCTACGGAGTAGATGTGTCCATGCGTTACACCCTGAGCGAGTTTGCTTTTGCACTCAACTATAGCTACCTCGACACCGATGCCAACACCTATGACACCAACCACGAGCGCTTGAAGCATGTCACCATCGACGGCATGGCGCACCACAAGGCCAATTTCTATGCCACTTGGAACCATCCCATCACTCCTGCCTACCATCTCGGCATCGGCATCTACGGAAAGATGTCATCCAAGCGATACTACCAAATCAATGGCAATGGAAAGGGCTACCAGATATGGAAACTTGCCACCACCCACGATATCACAGGCAAACGGCATCTCAGCTATTCCATCGAAGCTGGAGTGGATAACGTGTTCAACCACGTGGACCGCACCGACCACGGTCTGCACCTTGGCACCACCACCCCTGGCACCACCCTCTATGCTTCCTTCGCCATTCGCTTCTCGCAGGGAGTGAAGAAAACCGCGAAGACACCTGTTATCAGAAACGACGAAAACACAGATTAAGGCTGTTTATCGAACCACAGATGACACAGATTGACACAGATTTTAATTATAAGTTTTTGAGTTTTTGCGAAGAAGTGTAACTTCGTTAAACTTTAAACTTTAAACGTTAAACTTTTTATTATATTTGTTATGAAGAAAATCAAATTCCTCCTGATAGCCATGATGGCTATCGCAGCTACAGCTTGCTTCACAGCATGTAGCGATGACGAAGAAGAAAGCAACGTAGTTCGCTATCAGAACGCAGTCAACAGCACCGTATCGAGCAGCAAGCACAACAGCAAGGCCATCCTCCTTGTTGCCTTCGGTTCCACCTGGCAGCAGGCTTACAATGCCTTCGATGCCACTGTCGATGCCTACAAGAGTGCATTCCCAGGCTACGACGTCTATCTTTCCTTCTCCTCTGCCATCTGCATCAACCGTGCTGCAGCTGGCGAAAACGTAGCCCCACGCCATTTCTATTCGCCTAACTACTGGCTCAAGGCATTCGCCTTCTCCAAGTACAGCGAAATTGTTGTGCAGTCCCTTCAGGTCATCCCTGGCGAGGAATACACGCGTGTCATCAACTACATCAAGGACTTCGCCAACAATTCCGATGGCGACATCGACGACACCTACCTCTCCAATGTTGTCCTCAAGCTCGGAGTGCCACTTCTTCAGGATGCCACCACCGATGTGCCAGCCGTTGCAACAGCACTTCATGCCATCTATGGCAACTATGCCAAGAACAGCGCAGTTGCTTTCATGGGACACGGCAATCCCGACTCCTACGACACCTACAAGGCCAACGTGCGCTACACCCAGCTCGAAGAAGAACTCCAGACGCTCAATCCAAACTACTATGTAGGAACAGTTGACATGGCAGAAAACTTCAAAACTCATGTCCTCGAACGTATGCAAGAGAGAGGCTTCCGCAATGGCACCATCTATTGCCATCCGCTCATGTCGATTGCCGGCGACCATGCTCACAACGACATGGCAGGCGACGATGACGCATGGGACGAGGAAAAGAAGAAATACGAGTTCAACGAGGAAGGAGAAGTGGAAGACACCTCTTGGAAGTGCTATTTCACCCGTAATGGCTACACCTGCAACGACGAGACACAGATTGTCAAGGGACTGCTTGAACTCCCAACCGTTCGTCAAATCTGGATGAACCACACCAAGGCTGCCATCCTCGGTGAGCCGCTCGACTACTACCACTCCAAGAATCCAGAATAACACACTTTTGTTTCAGGAAACAGCTAATAGAAAAAAATGAATTTCAATTAAAGTGAGTGGCAGGGACTCGGAAGCGTTCGATGTACCCTGCCACATTTTTCCGAAGCCCGTTTCCTTTATCCATGCAAAGGGAGCAAAAAAACGATGGGGACGTACCCTTGCAACGATGGGGACGTACTCTTGCAACGATGGGGACGTACTCTTGCAACGATGGGGACGTACTCTTGTAACGATGGGGACGTACTTTCGTAACGATGGGGATGTACTTTTCCCTTGATGCATCATTAAGAAGGTGATTCCCTTTTTACTTTGTTTTACATGTTTTTTTGCTGGTGTCTTGTCAGTGATTCTGTATTTTTTTGTATCTTCGCATCATCGTATGGAAAAAGACACGGGGTGGTGTCGGTGATTCGTGAGGCAGGCGTGGTGGTGGGCTATCACTACTACTTCCAGTTTGTTCGCGAGTTGGTTTCTCCACATTGTCAGTGCATCGACACGGGTATGCGGAAGGAGCGCGAACGTGCCCAGATGGCCTTCGAGTGTGCTGAAACAGGGAAACGGGTAGTGGTGATGAGTAGTGGCGACGCTGGCATCTACGGCATGGCTCCGCTCATCTACGAGATGGGAAGGGAACGTGAAACGGACGTGGAGATAGAGGTGCATCCGGGCATCAGTGCCTTTCAGAAGGCCGCTGCTCTGCTGGGTGCTCCTGTGGGGCATGACTTCTGTGTCATCTCGCTTTCGGACTTGATGGTGCCGTGGATGAAGATTGAAAGGCGCATACGTGCGGCTGCTGAAGCGGACTTTGTGACGGCTATCTACAACCCCAAGAGCCATGAGCGCTATTGGCAACTGTACCGCCTGAAGGAGGTTTTCCTGGAGTGGCACGATGGCGATACGCCTGTGGGCTATGTGCGGCAGGCGGGTAGGGAAGGCGAGACGGTTCGCCTGACTACGCTGCGTGAGCTGAACCCTGAGGAAGTGGATATGTTCACTGTGGTGCTGATTGGCAATTCGCAGAGCTACGTGTGGAAAGGAAAGATGGTGACGCCGAGAGGGTATAGTAAAGCCCCTAGCCCCCCACCTGCTCCCCCGAGGGGGAGAGATGCCATCCGGATGGTTTCCCCTCCCCTCGGGGAGGTTGGGAGGGGGCTTGGTCAATCCATTATGATGGAGAGTTTTCGGAGGATTCGCAGTGAACTGACGAATAGGAATGTACCCATCGACAGGCTTTGGCCTCTGATTCATGCCATCCACACGACTGCCGACTTCGAGATGGAGCATCTGCTCTATGTGGATGCCGGTGCGGTACCGCACATCTTTGATGCCATTCGCGAGGGACGGGTGCATACGATTGTGACAGATGTGACGATGGTGGCGAGTGGCATACGGAAGGCTGCCTGTGCTCGCTACGGGGTGGAGGTGAAATGCTACTTGCAGGATGAGCGTGTGATGGCGATGGCAAGTGAGCAGAACATCACTCGTTCGCAGGCTGGCATTCGTCTGGCGGTGGAGGAACATCCCGACGCTCTGTTTGCTTTTGGTAACGCTCCAACGGCACTGATGGAACTGTGCGACCTGATGCGCAGGGGTAAGGCACAGCCTGTGGGCATTGTGGCCGCTCCTGTTGGGTTTGTGCATGTGTGCGAGTCGAAATATATGGTGAAGAGTTTTGTGAATGTTCCGAAACTCATTGTCGAGGGCAGAAAGGGCGGTAGCAACATTGCTGCTACGCTGGTGAACAGCATTCTGTCGTGGGATGATGCTGCGGAACTAAAACCAGGTAGAGATGTGTAAGCGTTTTATTGTGGTGGGAATGGACGACGGCCAGCTGCCACACTTCGTACCCGAGGTGGTGGATGCCATTCGTACGCATCGTGTGTTCTCGGGCGGACGACGGCACTACGAAGCCGTGAAGGAACTCCT
>CADBXS010000028.1:0-6510 GCA_902798705.1 uncultured Bacteroidales bacterium | reverse complement strand
TGTTTGCTTCGGGCGACCCTCTGTTTTTTGGCTTAGTCAACACCATTCAGCGTGAGATGCCTGATGCGCAGATGGTGCTCTATCCCTGTTTCAACAGCTTGCAGATGCTGGCACACAGAGTTTTGCTACCGTACCACGACATGAAGACGGTGTCGCTCACTGGGCGACCTTGGCACGAACTGGATGCTGCCTTGATTCGTGGTGAAAGGAAGATTGGTGTGTTGACTGACGGTGTGCATTCGCCTCGTACCATTGCCGAGCGTCTGCTGCATTTTGGCTTTTCCGACTATCGGATGCTGGTGGGTGAGCATTTGGGCAACAGCGAGCAGGAGCGTGTGACGCAGCTTTCGTTGGAGGAAGCAAAAGCGCGTGAGTTCGAACGCCCCAACTGTGTCATTCTGCACAGAGCTCCCTCCCAGCCTCCAAGCCCCCTCCCAGCCTCCCCGAGGGGAGGAGAAACCATCCGGATGGCATCCCTCCCCCTCGGGGGAGCAGGTGGGGGGCCTGGCCCTGGTATTCCCGACCATCTGTTTGATGGTTTGGCTGGGCGTCCCAAGATGATAACAAAAGCTGCCATCCGAGTTTTGACGCTTGCGGCTCTCGACTTGCAACATAGGACATGCTTATGGGACATCGGATTCTGCACAGGAAGTGTTTCTATTGAGGCACGATTGCTGTTTCCACACCTGCATGTTGTGGCATTTGAAATTCGACCAGAGTGTGAAATGCTGATGAAAAAGAATGCTGTGCGATTCCATGCACCAGGCATTCAGGCATTCATAGCCGACTTCTTGGAGGCAGATGTGGACGCGCTGAGAGACGAAGAGGATCATGCGCTTTGCCAACCCGATGCCGTCTTTGTGGGTGGACATGGTGGTCGTTTGCAGGATGTGATAGTGAAGGCATTTAACTGTCTGCAAAAAGGTGGGGTGATGGTTTACAACTGTGTAGATCCTGCAAGTGTGACGGATGACCGTATCCGTAGCGATAGTGAGGATATCTTCAATAAGACTGCCTCGCAATTGGGAATGGAAGTGCTGAAACCCATAAGCGTGACGGTGGATGACTACCATCCTATTAAAATATTAAAAGCTCTGAAATAATAGATGAAGATAGCAATTGTTCCAGTATCGGAGGAAGGTGGTAAGCTGGCTGAGCGGATTTCATCGCTACTGGTGGAAGAAAACAAGATAGCGAAGAGAAGCGAGGTTCGTCGGCTTTTCCATGAGTACGACGCTTTTGTCTTTGTAGGTGCTATGGGAATCTGTGTGCGTACCATTGCCCCATTGATACACGATAAGCATGATGACCCAGCTGTGGTGTGTGTTGACAGCATGGGAAGAAATGTGGTGTCGGTGCTGAGTGGGCATATCGGTGGTGCCAACGATTTGACATTGTTGCTGGCTTCGCTCTTGGGTGCCACTCCCATTATCACGACACAGTCGGACAATGCAGGGCTATGGGCACTCGACACCTTGGCTGGACGTTTCCAATGGTCGTTGGTGCATGAGCAGGACATGAACCGGGTGATATTCGCCTTTGTGAATCGAAAACCCGTTGCACTCCTGCTCGAAGTGCGTGATGCTGGTACGGACTATTTGGAAAGTACGCTACCTGGTCATGTTCATATAGTATCTTCGCTGGATGAAGTGGATGCTCGCTTTGAAGCGGTGATAGTTGTTTCTCCTTATCGAAGAGCCGAAAAAGAACCGTTGGTATCCATTGCTTGGGTGCAGTTTGTTCCTCATGTGTTGACTTTTGGAATAGGACTGGCACACGAGGCGGAACCTGCGGAAGAAATCATCGACTCCATCCATGAGGTGGTGGAACAGAATGGACTGTATGCAGCTGCCGGTGAGTATTGTTCCATCGACTTGAAAGCGAATGAACCTGTCTTTCAGATACTCAGAGAAAAGTCGGCTGTGCGATTTTTTACTGCTGAAGAACTGAGTAGGGTGGATGTACCCACTCCATCCAACATAGTGGCTAAGCATGTGGGCACAGCGTCCGTCTGCGAAGCTGCCGCCATTTTGGGTGCTAACCACGGTCGCCTGTTACTTACGAAGCAAAAGGGACAGGACTTCACGGTGGCTGTTGCCATCGACAAACTTCATCTGCGAGAAGGACACATTGAGATTGTAGGGGCAGGACCAGGTGATCCCGAACTCGTTTCGGTTCGTGGAAGGCGCTTCTTGGAACGTGCCGATTTGATACTCTATGCCGGTTCGCTGGTACCTCGTGAACTCACACTATGTGCCAAGGCTGGTGCTACGGTTCGCTCTTCTGCCGATATGAACTTGGAGAAGCAGTGTGCACTGATGAAGGATTTCTACGACAGAGGAAAGCTGATTGTCCGATTGCATACGGGTGACCCATGTATCTTTGGAGCGATACAGGAGCAGATGGCATTCTTCGATGCACATAATATGTCATATCACATCACTCCAGGCATTTCGTCGTTCTTGGCTGCCGCAGCCGAACTTCGCTCTCAGTTTACGATTCCAGAGCGTTGTCAAACGATTATCCTCACTCGGGGTGAAGGGCGCACCCCGATGCCCGAAAGGGAAAAGTTGCATCTGTTAGCTCGAAGCCGAAGCACGATGTGTATATTTCTGAGTGCCTCGATTGTAGATGATGTGCAGGATCAATTGCTTCAGGAATATCCTGCCGATACTCCTGTTGCTGCTTGTTACCACCTTACATGGCCCGACCAACGCATCTATCGAGGGCATCTGAAAGATTTAGCCAAGATTGTGAAGGAAAATCATCTCACGCTCACAACGATGATTGTTGTGGGTGAAGCTATTGACAACCGCTCATCCACTTCGCTTCTCTACGATAAGAATTTTAGTCATTTGTATAGGAAATAGTTTAACGTTTAACGTTTAGCGAAGATACACTTCTCTGCGAAAACTCATCAACTCAAAAACTAATAGATGATACTCATAGTTGGCGGGACAACTGAAGGACGGAAGGCGGTGCAGGTGCTGGACGAAGCAGGTAAACCGTTTTACTACTCTACACGATGCGGAGAGCAAGATATCGATTCGGTACATGCTCAACGCTTGGTGGGAGCCATGGATGCTGCCCAAATGTCTGATTTCTGCCAAACTCACGACATACGGCTACTGGTGGATGCCGCTCATCCCTTTGCGGAGGGAGTGCATCGGAATGTGGCTGAGGTGTCGAAAACATTGAGTATTCCAGCCATTCGATATGAACGGCAGTATCCTGAGCGTGACACTGACATTGTGTGGTGTGCGGACTATGACGATGCTATCTCTCGACTTCAAACAGCTGGCATCCACCGATTACTGGCTCTGACGGGAGTGCAAACGATTGGCAAGTTGAGGGCGTACTGGCAACAGCATGAATGTTGGTTTCGAATTCTCTCTCGGCAGTCCTCTTTGGAAATGGCACAACGTGAGGGATTTCCGACCGATCATTTGATATGTGAAGAACCTATGCTTGAACAAGGCGATGGAAGTTGGTATGCACTGCATCCCGATGCCATTCTGACAAAGGAAAGTGGCGTGAGTGGCGGCTTTCAGAAAAAGGTGGAAGAGGCAAGGCGTTTGGGCATACCTGTGTTTGCCATTCAGCGTCCTTCACTGCCCGATGGTTTCACGATTTGCAATGGCCCACAAGGTTTACGATGGCACGTGCAACACTTGCTGCCTGAGTTCTTCGACCTCCATATTGGTGTCACGACAGGAACATGTGCTACTGCTGCAGCCCGACGACCCTGACGTGACCAATGGATTGGAAATTTGGGCTGAGGTGATTCTATTTCCAGTTTCAGACAAGGATGAGAGCCAGCAAGAGCGCATTGTCGTGAAAGGAGGGGAAGGAATTGGCACTGTCACTTTACCCGGACTGGGACTGTCTATTGGGTATCCTGCCATCAATCCTGTTCCCCAACAGATGATTCGTGATAATCTTCTTCCTTTGCTCAAGGCTGATGAACGGGTGGAGGTGACGATTTCTGTTCCAGACGGAAAAGAAACTGCTGAGCGCACCTTCAATCCCAGAATAGGAGTTGTTGATGGAATCAGCATCATTGGAACGAGTGGTATCGTTCGTCCGTTTTCCAACGAAGCTCGAATTGAGAGCATTCGAAGAGAAATGTCGGTCGGTGTGGCAATGGGTGCCGAGCGCATTGTCATCAATAGCGGTGCCAAGAGTGAGCAATATCTGCGTAAATATTACCCTACGTTACCACAACAAGCGTTCGTCCATTATGGTAATTTCATAGGCGAAGCTATTCGTTTTGCAAATGAACTTGGTGTTCGCAAATTGACGCTCGGACTGATGATAGGTAAGGCAGTGAAATTGGCTGAAGGGCATCTGAATACGCATAGCCATGAGGTGACAATGAATCAGACATTTCTTCAGGAATTGGCAGATGAAGCTCAGATACCTAACGAAAAAATGCGTCATTTGAATATGGCTCGAGAACTATGGGACATATTGTCTCCTTCAGAAATGCAACGCTTTGCACATGTCCTCATTCAGCATGCTCATTCATACTGCGATACGTTGCTTCCAAATGGTCATCTCGACATCCTTCTTATTTCAGAAAAGGGTGAGATTTTGAGAAATGTGGATTGAAGAATAAATTATTTTAACGATGAAAAAGATATTTGTAATTATATTTGGTTTACTTGCTTGTCTCTCATGCCAGCGTAATAATAGCGAGACACAGGCTGATGAAAAGGACTCTCTCCAGACATCCAACTATACATCCTATGCCAAGGGATTCCGTGTGGAGCAACGAGAAGGGTGGCGTTTGTTGGAGATTTGTGACCCTCAGACAGAAAGCGATACCTCGCCTTTTCAGTTTGCATTACTCGAAGAAGGTGCAACGGCTGTGGATATTCCTGCTGGCATGACAAAAATACATGTACCTATCAAGAGTGCTATCTGTACCACAACACTTCAGCTGAGTGGCTTTCTTAAGCTTCAGTCTCTCGATGCAGTTTCGGGTGTGATGAGTGCAAAGAGACTTTTCTCGAAAGAGCTCAAACAGCGAATGGAAGATGGACGCATTGTAAAGATTGGAAAAGAAGGAAATTTCGATGTGGAACTTATCATGGTAAACCAACCATCCGTCATTTTTGTATCGTTGTCAAAACGCGGTGGTTTCGATGCCTTAGCTGAACTTGGCATTCCACTCGTTCCTTACATGGGATATCAAGAGACATCGCCCTTGGCACAAGCCGAGTGGATGAAGTTTGTCGGTCTCCTTCTTGGTAAGGAACATGAGGCGGATTCGCTATTCTCTCTTATTGAACACAATTATTTAGAAGCTCATTCACTTGTTACTTCAACCAATGCACAGCAGCTTCCATCCGTGCTCTACGGAAAACTGCATGGCGACAATTGGTATGCTATGGGAGGAGAAAGCTTCATTTCGCAGATTTGTAGGGATGCTGGTGCTCGCTATTTCATGACGGATGATGAACGGTCGGGTGGTGTGAACCTCGATTTTGAGAACGTGTATGCACAAGCCAATGATGTGGATTACTGGATTGTGCAGAGCAAAGGACACAGTGCCATTACCTACGAATCGCTTTCGACAGAGGATGAGCGATACATGGATTTTCGACCATGGAAGAAACATCACATAATTACTTGCGACATGGGTAATACACCATTCAACGAACTATCACCGATGGAGCCAGACACCATCTTGCTCGACTTTATCCATGCCTTTCATCCAAACATTTTAAAAGGCTATCAGCCAAAGTATTATAAAGTGCTATAAAATGAAATATCTCTTTCTTCTCATCAGCTTGCTCGTGGTGCTATTCTTCTTGCTGAACATCATCATCGGAACCATCTATATTCCGTTATCCGAGGTGGTGGAAGTGCTGTTTGCATCGGGAGAGAACGCATCACAAGTGGCGCAAAACATCATTCTCAAATCGCGTTTACCACAGGCAGCCACAGCTCTTGCAGCAGGTGCTGGACTTGCTATCAGTGGATTGCAGATGCAAACCATCTTTCACAATCCCCTTGCCAGTCCGTCCGTTTTAGGCATCAGCAATGGAGCATCTTTAGGCGTAGCGTTGGTGGTGCTCCTTTCGGGAAGCGTGGGTGGAGTTGCACTGAGTAGCATGGGATTAGCAGGAAACGCTCTTCTTATTGCTTCTGCCATCATTGGTTCGCTGGCAGTGATGATGCTTATTCTCGCCATTTCACAAAAGGTGAAGGGAAATGCTACACTGCTCATCATCGGTGTGATGGTTGGATATGTGGCAACTGCCATCATTGGTGTGTTGAAATATTTCTCGAACGAAGAAGATATACGAGCATACGTGGTGTGGGGATTGGGTAGTTTTTCTCGTGTCAGCGCAGGACAGGTGTGGCTCTTTGTCAGCATCATGATGGCACTTGTTCCGCTGAGTATGCTTCTGATAAAAACAGTTGACTATCTTGTACTCTACGCTTTACTGCAGTCTGTAGATAGGGCAGGGCTTCTGCAGCATCACCAGTACGCAAAGCGCA
>CADBXS010000027.1 GCA_902798705.1 uncultured Bacteroidales bacterium | reverse complement strand
CCTGATACTTCTTACGAACACGTCGCATTTGCTGTGTTGTAACGCCTTTTTGCAACAGTTTAGTTACAATCTGCTCTTGACTCGCACCTTTTTCTTGTTGTTCCAAAACAAAGCGGACAACCTGCTCGTCAGTCATCGACGACTGCGAGTAGGATTGTGCCGCAAATAAAAAAAGTGAGAAAATAAATAGTATTCGTTGGGTTAATATTCTCATAAGTTAAATCAAGAGTTAAATAATGTAGAATGAAGACAAATTCTTCATTGTTCTTTTAAATCTTCTTTCCTCTACCAATGGAAAAGATAGTCTCTAAAATAATTTTCATATCTAATCCCAGTGTCCTATGTCTGAGATAATTGAGATCCATTTCCAAACGCTTCAGCATCTTTTCCATCGTATCGGTATATCCATTGTGGATTGTAGCATCAGAAGTAACTCCAGGACGACTACAATAAAGTAATTCGTAGTCAGTATTATTTTCCATGATTTTCTTGATGAAGTATTCACGTTCTGGACGATAGCCGACAAACGACATGTCTCCGATAAAAACATTCCACAGTTGTGGTAGTTCATCTAAATGGTATGCACGAAGAAAACGTCCAACTGAAGTCAATCTATCATCGTCTTTTTGCGCAAGACAGGGCCCATCCACTTCCGACTCAACAATCATGGTTCGAAACTTATAAATTTTGAATGGCTTACCACCCTTACCTATTCGATCCTGGCTGAAGATAGCAGGGCCTTCACCTTCAATCTTCTGCATGACATATATGATAAGGAACACAGGAGAGAGAATAATTAGGCCCAACAGAGCGCCAATCATGTCAAACGCTCGTTTCACCCCTCTCTCGAATGCATTCATATTATCAATGGTGCAATTCTTTTGGGTAGAATTATTCATAATATTTTTCTCACTTTTTAATATTAACGAGACGAATTGCATTTTATTGCTAAAACTTGCTAAAATTTTACAAATATTTTTTCACGCACTTGTATTCATGCAAAGCGCCACAAATGAATTGTAGCGCAAACGGCTGCAAATTTAGTGTATTTTTCGCAATCTACAAAGGAAATCGAACTAAGAATACTATCTATCCACAAACACAGAGTCAATGTCGTGTCAAAAAGTCGTAAAATAGCGACAAATTGTCCGTTCTCGAATTTAAGTCCTCACTACATTCAATACGGCATATTAATTGTAAAGGGAAAGCAAAGTGAAACAAATTAAAAGAAAGGAGATAAAAATATGAATTTCAACAACTTTACAATTAAAGCTCAAGAAGCTGTACAAGAAGCTGTGAATCTTGTTCAACAGCTTGGACAGCAAACCATCGAACCTGCACACTTGATGGCTGGAATTCTGAAAGTTGGTGAAAATGTAACCACTTTCATATTTCAGAAATTAGGTATCAATGCACAGAACTTTCAGAATGTCATCAACAGCGAAGCCGCTTCCAAACCCAAGGTAAGTGGCGCAGAGCCTTATCTCGGTCGAGAAACCAATGAGGTTTTGCAAAAGGCACTGGAATTGTCCAAAGAGATGGGCGACGAGTATGTATCCCTCGAACCAATGATACTTGCGACTCTGCTTGTAAATAGCAGTGTTTCAAAAATCATGAAAGACATGGGATTCACCGAAAAAGAACTCAGAAAGGCTATTACCGAACTTCGTAATGGAAATAAGGTAACGAGCCAATCGAGCGAAGACACCTATCAGGCTCTTTCCAAATACGCAACGAATTTGATTGAAGCTGCCAGAACCGGTAAGCTCGACCCTGTCATTGGACGTGATGAAGAAATACGACGCGTACTTCAAATCCTTAGTCGTAGAACTAAGAACAACCCAATTCTTATCGGTGAACCTGGTACAGGTAAAACTGCCATCGTGGAAGGACTGGCACATCGAATCCTACGTGGGGACGTACCTGAGAATCTGAAGGACAAGCAACTTTATTCTCTCGATATGGGTGCCCTCATTGCAGGTGCCAAATACAAGGGAGAATTTGAGGAGCGACTCAAGAGCGTTATTAATGAGGTCACAAAGAGTGATGGTAACATTATTCTGTTCATTGATGAAATCCACACACTGGTAGGCGCAGGAAAGAGTGAAGGAGCTATGGATGCTGCTAACATTCTCAAACCTGCTTTGGCACGTGGCGAATTGAGAAGCATCGGTGCAACGACCCTCGATGAATACCAAAAGTATTTTGAAAAGGATAAAGCATTGGAACGTCGATTCCAAACAGTCATGGTGAATGAGCCTGATGTACTCGACACGATTTCCATCCTTCGTGGATTGAAAGAGCGCTACGAAAATCATCACAAAGTGCGTATCATGGACGAAGCCATCATTGCTGCTGTGGAACTCTCGAACCGATACATCACTGAACGATTCCTTCCAGACAAAGCAATCGACTTGATGGATGAAGCCGCTGCCAAATTGCGTATGGAACGCGACTCTGTGCCAGAGGAATTGGATGATATCAGCCGTCAGCTCAAGCAGCTGGAAATCGAGCGTGAAGCTATTAAACGAGATTTGGAATCCCCTGCCCTTTCCAATCAGTCTGAGAATTCCGGTAAGACGGAACTGTCAACAATTGAAAAGAAAATTGCCGACTTGCGAGAAGAGGAAGCAAACTACAAAGCAAAATGGCAGGCCGAGCGCAATCTCGTGAATAAAATCCAGCAAAACAAACAGCAGATTGAGCAACTCAAGTTTGAGGCAGAGAAAGCTGAACGCGAAGGTAACTACGGACGTGTTGCTGAAATACGATATGGTAGGCTCCAAGCGCTTGAAGCAGAAATAAAGTCAATACAAGAGGAACTTGCAAAGACTCAGGCTGGAAATGCAATGATTAAGGAGGAAGTAACTTCCGATGACATTGCAGAAGTAGTGAGTCGATGGACTGGAATTCCTGTTAGTAAGATGCAGCAAAGTGAACGTGAAAAGTTGCTACATTTGGAAGACGAACTTCACAAACGTGTCATCGGACAAGATGATGCCATCACTGCTGTAGCAGATGCCGTGCGACGCTCTCGTGCCGGATTACAGGATCCACGCCGACCTATTGGTTCGTTTATCTTCCTCGGTACAACGGGTGTAGGTAAAACTGAACTTGCCAAGGCACTTGCCGATTACCTCTTCGACGACGAATCGTTGATGACACGAATCGACATGAGCGAGTATCAAGAGAAGCACAGTGTGAGCCGACTCATTGGTGCCCCTCCTGGATATGTTGGTTACGATGAAGGTGGACAACTTACCGAGGCTGTACGGCGTAAACCTTACTCAGTCATTCTTTTCGATGAAATTGAGAAAGCGCATCCTGATGTATTCAACACCTTGCTTCAAGTACTGGATGACGGACGTTTGACTGATAATAAGGGACGTACCGTAAACTTCAAGAATACGATTATCATTATGACATCGAATCTTGGAAGTCACCTCATTCAGGAAAAGTTTGACCAAGCACAGGAAAAATTCAAGAATGCCTCTGACAACTGGGACAAGCGAGTATATCATCAGATATTCGACCAAGCAGCAGAAGAAGCTAAGAACGAAGTGCTTGCTATGCTGAAACAGACGATTCGTCCTGAATTCCTCAATCGTATTGATGAAATCATCATGTTCTCGCCTCTGAACGAAAAGGAAATTCGTCAAATCGTTGCTCTGCAAGTGAATGGTATCGTCAAGATGCTGAAAGAAAATGGCATCACATTAAATATCACGGATGAAGCCATCAACTTCCTTGCACAAGTAGGTTTCGACCCTGAATTTGGAGCACGCCCTGTGAAGCGAGCTATTCAGAAGTACCTCTTGAACGACTTGTCGAAAAAGCTTCTTTCTGGGGAAGTTAATCGAGAAAAAGAAATTGTAGTAGATGCAAAGGGTGAAGAATTGACATTTAGCTCTCGCTAAAACCCTTTTAATTATAGAAAAGGCACTCGCCACTCATATTCAGAGTGGCGAGTGCCTTTTTATTGGATGAATAAAACTTTTTCAGCGCACTAATACTTTTCGTTTCTGATGCAGATATACTCCTTTGTGAGAGGGTTTCGAAGAGAAACGACGCCCTGTCAAATCTATATATTCTGAATTTGAAGAATCGGGTTGCAAACTTGAAATAGATTCCGCTTCTTTATTGGGAACTAACACACGTATTTCGTCAATGAAGCAGCGTTTGCTCGATGTTGCAATTGTGAAATAAGGATTCTTTGGAACATTGTCCAATTCAATGTGCAGCGTTTCGTAAGCATCCGACATTGTAGCCTTGTATTCGTGTGAATTTTGTTGGCCACCATTCACAGAAAGAAGAAGTGTACCTTCGACGGTAGTCCAACCTTTCACATCAATTTCAACCACTAATTTTCCACCAGCGAAAGCAAGCGAGCGAGTTGTCATCGAACCGACTTTCTTTGAACTTCCTAATCGTACTGCACCACCTGCTTGATAGACAGTATTAATCCCTGAAAAATTGGAATTTCCATCCCAAGCAGTACTTGACGCACTCGACTCATAGTCATTTCCTTCAGCAACATCTGTAAATGGCTCGAAGAAAATAGTATCTCCTTCTTGAATCGAAGGGTCTACTGGATCTGGGTCTTCAGGGTCCGGATCAACAGTACCTCCACCACCTGTTCCATCCGAGAAAGTATATAACGTTTGGGAATCAAGGTCGAAAGCCTCATTCGTCTTGTCGCCCCAAATATGGAATGCCAAATCAGGATAGTCGATAAAGGGATTTCGATTGCCTTGCTCCTTTTCAACTCTGTTGTTTCGGGTAATTTCCCAATCGCTCACGGGGTCTTTTTTATGCCATTCCAACATCAATGCCTGCATCGCGGGAGTCAATGTGGGATATTCCTCGTTCTTAAAAGCCGTATTATTGGTAGTGGAATTATAAGGAATCCATCCAACTGTTGGGTAGCAAGTAGCTACATAGAAATAGATGCGAGCAAAATCCCCTTTATATTCATCACACGGTTCAAACACCATCTGCCCCGTCTTATCCTTTCCAGTTTTCATGCGAGCATTTGAGCTGGAAACATTCCCCGAAACAACTCCCAAAGGATAGTTGCTCTTGGCACTATTCGCTTGAGATTCAGAAGGAAGCACTTGGAAAAGGTCGGAACCCACCCAATTGTTTGTTCCACTTCCCCACCAGCTCTGTGGAGCCACATGCTCTTTGTTCATACCTGAAGGAGCGTCGCCATTTCCTTCAAAGTAATGAAGGGACTCGGAGTAGTAATCCATAATGAGATGTTTTCCCTTTGAGTTAGTCTTTGACAAATAATCGACTTTCTCGTAGGAACTCCACAGACTGCCGTATGAGATTTTCGTATGATTGGAAATGATGCTCTTCAGTGCCGATTTCAGATTTGCCTGCTTATACCCATCAACACTCCTATAGTAGCTGGCTGAGGGTTGAGCCACGGCAGGGAGAAAAGCAAAAGATGCAAGAATGGAAAGTACCGATTTCAATTTCATCTTCAATACTTATTTATTGCGAAATTCACCCCTATGTGAACTTCCAACGAAAGCACATAGGGGTGAAAATATGAATTGATAAAAGTTTACTTCACAAGAACCTTCTTGCCATTCACGATGTAGAGTCCACCACGAGTGATGTTCTCCATCTTCTGGCCTGCAAGGTTGTAGATATTCATTGTTGTAGCATCGAGTTCCACACCACGGATGGCAGATGCACTAACGATGTCATTGATGTCGCGAGGATAAATCTGAGCTGCTCCATTATACATGGCAACAAAACCAGTAACCGTATAAGTATCCGTCAAACTGAACTTAATGCTTTCGTCAGTCATGCTCTTCCAATTGTCGCGAACCACCAATTCCTCACCGTCCTGAGTGATAGTGACGTTGCGGTTGTTGAATGCTTCTTCTAAGAAATTAACACCTTCGAAGCTGACAAGCACATTAGAATACTTGAATGGATCAGCAACCACATCAGCCACTTCAAGAGCAACTGGTGTTACTGCATTGCCTGAAGAAACAGTAGTTACAGCCTTCACTTCTTTTACTGACAGTTCAGGAATGCCATTGTAGAGGAATAACTCACCTTCCACTTCAATATTCACAATCTCACCAGCAGCCACGTTTTCAACATTGCCATAGAGAAGGAATCCGTTATCATCGTCTGCAAGGTAATTGCTTGAACCGTTGACGTATGTTACGAGCACATTTTCAAGTTTCAAGACTGAAGTAACCCTATCAGCTGTTGCAGCAGCCTTAGCATCAGCAATCGTCGTGTAAGTCTTTGTTTCTGGCTGAGGACCAGGACCACCACCGTCTTTGTCAACAATTTCAGTTACATAAAGCTGAATAGTCTCTCCATATATAGCAGGGAAGCCATAGATGTCGTACGTGTGAGAAGTATCTACAGTATAATTATATTTGAAACGATTGTAGAGCGTCAAGTCGGAACCATTCTGAGAAACCGTCACACCATTTGCAAAATCGCCATTGAAAGTGACACCTGAAATCTTCACATACTCACTTTCGTAGTTGCGATAGTCAGAGAGAATGGATGCCACAGCAACGTCTTGAGGAGTAACCGCATTTCCACTTGTTTTCGATTCTATCGTAAAGGTATTGTCTGACATTTCAGTCAAACCATTGTACTGATAAAGCTTACCAGTAACAAAACCTGTAATCTTGTCACCAGCTGCTAAATCAGAAGCACCATAGAACAAGAAGCCGTCAGTACCATCGCTAACAAAGTTGTATGCACCACTTACGTAAGTAACAAGCAAATCCTTAAATTTATATGAAGCATCTGTCTTGTCGGCAGTTGCAGCAGCCTTCATAGCAGCGATAGAGGTGTAAGCATCGGTTGGTTCTGGACCAGGACCTGGTGTATCTCCATCTTTGTCAACGATTTCTGTTACATAAAGTTGAATCGTTTCCTTAAAAATAGCAGGGAAGCCATAAATGTCAAACTTATGATCAGTGTTCACATCGTAGCTCAAGTTGAAACGATTATAAATCGTCAAATCAGAACCATTTTGGGATACTGTCACGCCATTTGCTAATGCACCATTGAAGGTGACATCTGAAATCTTCACATACTCATTTTCGTAGTTGCGGTAGTCGGAGAGAATAGTTGCTACAGCAACATCTTGAGGAGTAACAACATTTCCGCTTGTTTTCGAATCGATCGTATACTTACATTCTGCCATTTCAGTCAGGCCATTGAACTGATAAAGCTTACCTGTGACAGAGCCCGTAATCTTATCACCTGCAACGAATTCTGAAGCACCATAGAACAAGAAACCATCAGTACCATCACTCACAAAGTTGTATGCACCGCTTACGTATGTAACAAGCAAATCCTTGAATTGATAAGTGGCATCAGTCTTGTCAGCAGTTGCAGCAGCCTTCATGGCAGCGATAGAAGTGTAAGCATCTGTTGGTTCTGGACCTGGGCCAGGACCACCGCCGTCTTGGTCAACGATTTCTGTTACATAAAGCTGAACTGTTCCCTTAAAAATAGCAGGGAATCCATAGATGTCAAACTTATGATCAGTGTTCACATCGTAGCTCAAATTGAAACGATTATAAAGAGCAAGGTCAGAACCATCTTGTGAAACTGTCACACCATTTGCTAATGCACCATTGAAAGAGACACCCGAAATCTTCACGTACTCACTTTCATAGTTGAGGTAATCCGAAAGAATGTCTTCAACAGCAACTGTTTGTGGAGTCACAGCATTTCCGCTTGTTTTCGAATCGATTGTAAAGCTGTTTTCAGCCATTTCATTCAGACCATTGTACTGATAAAGTTTACCTGTTACAGAACCTGTAATCTTATCACCAGCAACCAATTCAGAAGCACCATAGAACAAGAAACCGTCAGTGCCATCGCTCACATAACTATAAACACCATTCACATAAGTGACGAGCAAATCCTTGAACTGATATTTCACATCAGTCTTGTCAGCAGTTGAAGCAGCTTTCATGCCAGCAATTGATGTATAAGTCGCACTTGGTTCTGGATCTGGGTCTGGATCAACAGGGTCTGGGTCAACAGGTGTGTCGCCATCAACTGTCACCACGATTTCCGTAGCACGAACCTGATTGCTTTCTGCAGTGAAAACCACTTCGTTAGCAGCACCAGTCCATGTACCAATCTTGCCTTCGTAAGAATAATTACCTGTAGCTACAGTGAAGCAGCCTGGGCCATACTTAGTATCATCATTAGCAGTGCAAGTAAAGACCACCTTCGTAATGGCACCTACTGAGGAAGAGATTGTCAGCGTTTGTCCTTTATAAGTACGATACTGACCATCACCAGAAGCCAAGTAACCATTCGACACAGATAGGGTGACACCGTTTTTCGTCAACTGGTCAGCGCTTGCATCAGCTTTGCCGTTGGTATCAGTAGTACCATTAAAGACAACATCACCTGCTTGAGCACCGATTGCCAAACAAAGCATCAGTGCTGAAAGCATGAATTTCAAAGAAGTAAAGAAATGTTTCATAAAAATTATTTTGTTAGTTAATAAATTATCACCGCAAATGTAAGCAATAAATTCAGCATATCAAAATATAAACAGAAAACTTTCGGACGTATCCTAATTTTTTAACACTCCTGTTTTGTAACAAAAACACTTTCAATCCGAAACTTCTAAGTTCCTTTAATGCCTTAAAACACCTTATTTAATAATAAATATAAAGAAAAATCAATAGAAAAATCAGAAACTACTTTCAATTTAACACTCAAATATATGCATATATTTCAATTCAAACAGCATACAATAAAACAAACTCAATACACTATGGGACGTTACTCGCGTAGCTGTGGGACGATACTCGTATAACTATGGGACGACACTAACGCAACTATGGGGAATTACAAAAGCAACTATAGGGACAAACTCAAGTTAATCCCCAATAAAAATATAGTATGTCCCCAATAGATTTTCATACACGCCTCAATGCACTGACGATATTTGTATTTCATAAGCATGAAAAAACCGCATTGTTTTTCGTTTCTAATCGAAGAAGCAATGCGGATAAATCTAATTAAAGTAATACTTTTATCAAATCAACTTAAAAAATTGATAAACAGTAAATGAAAAAAATGGAAAACAATCGATAACAATCCAAAGATACTACTCTACTTCTTTCACGAAATAAACAATCGTTGGAAGGTGGTCGGAATAGCCATTTATCCAAGCACCTCTTGAGAAAGTTCTCTTTGGATAGCCTTTGTATTGTCCTTCTTGCTGAAGAAGGAAATCACGATTGAACACTTCGTGGTTATAATATTCCAGTGTCTTTCGGTCGTTGTTGAGAAAAGTGCCGGAAATAACAATCTGGTCGAAGAGATTCCATTTTCCATCATATTTCAACGAGCCAACACCTTGCTTACGAAGCATGTCCCACCAAGGATTCCACATGTCATGCCTTCCACAATCACTTGCCTTTCGCTTAGCTCCAAGTCCATCCACCAAACTCTTATCATCTGGGTCGTCGTTCAAGTCACCCATCACAACAATCTTAGCATTAGGATTGGCATTGAGAATCGAATCCTTGATGACTTTCACCTGAGCACCACCCCACTCGCGAAACTGGCTCGTTGCAGCGCGTGAAGGCCAGTGGCATACAATGGCATTCAATTCCTCACCAGCCAACTCGCCTGTAGCAACAAGGAATCCACGGGTGAAATGTGTGGTGTCGCCATTCTGATAGACGTATGGCACCAACTTATAGTTTTTGAGCTTAAAGAACTTTGGATTGTAAAGGAACGCACAATCCACACCACGACGGTCTGGACCTTCCACGTGGATGTATTTCCAGCCACGGTCTTTCAGGCTTGGCTGATTCAACAAATCTTGGAGCACACGAGCGTTTTCCACCTCCGACAGACCTATCAGTACAGGACCCATCGGGAGTTTGTCTATCGCAAGTTTTGAAAGAACATCCGACATGTTCTTCAGCTTGTTGCTGTAACGAAACGAATTCCAGTTATTAGCACCATCTGGGAGATACTCGTAATCGTTCAAGTCATATCTCTTGACAGGAACACCATCCACTGTGTCGATTCTCTCATCGTGCACTGTGTCGAAGAGGTTTTCAACATTATAGAAAGCAATGGCATACATGGCAAAGCGACGGTTTACGTCCGGACGTGACGATGTCCAAACAAAGCACATACACACGAGCATTGCCAAAAGAAAATAACGACTTTTATTCATAGTTCTAAGATTGTTTTAGTTAGCGACATATAATGCTTCAGAGTTGTTTCTCACACTTTCAGCACCACATTCTACTCTTTTCACGTTTTCTAAATGGCAAAGTTCGTAATAATTCTGAAGAAAACAAGAAAAAAAAACAAAAAACTTAATTTTAACATAATATTAAATTTTCTTATTGGAAATTTCACTATCTTTGCATACCTACTAAAATTGTGTGTGGATACTAACCGACACTACCTTCAATCATCTGAACTAAAATAACAAATAAACATACAATTTATGAAAAGTAAATTCATTCTACTGCTGACTTTATTCGCTATGGGCTCAAATCTTTTTGCCCAAGTGAGCACTGACAGCGTGGATGTGACAGACCATGACAGCATGTCGGCGTTCACCTTCTCGGAATCACAGCTTGATGACGACCAGGATGCCGCCCAAAGTGCCACATCGCTCACATCCTACAACGAAGACCCCTACATGTCGAATGTAGGCTACCTCTTTAGCCCTATGCGCTTCCGAGTGCGTGGGTATGACTCTCAATACAACGGCGTCTATTTCAACGGTGCTCGTATGAACGATGTGGAGACAGGCCGTTTCAGCTATGGATTGATTGGCGGTCTGAATGATGTGACACGCAATCAGCAGGGCATCATGACATACGAGCAGAACACCATAGGTTATATGGACTTGGGAGGCGGTTCCGACATCAACATGCGTGCATCTCAATATAGTACAGGCAACAAGGCTGTTGTTTCGCTCACCAACCGTAACTATAAACTTCGCGCCATGTTTACCCATGCCACGGGTATGATGAAGAATGGCTGGTCGTTTGTCGGAAGTGCGGGCATACGCTACTCCGAGGAAGGTGTGATTGAAGGAACGTTCTATCACAGTGCCAGCCTGTTCTTGGGCGCTGAGAAATACATCAATGACAAGCACAGCATTTCCTTTGCAGCTATGGCTGCCCCAACAGAACGTGCATCACAGGCTGCTGCAACGGAAGAAACCTATTGGCTTGCCAACTCTCATTATTATAATAGCAACTGGGGTTATCAAGGTGGCAAGAAGCGCAATGCCCGCGTGACGAAGACATTGGAGCCAACTGGTGTGCTGACTTGGGACTTCAACATCGACGACAAGACCAAGTTGACAACTACGGCAGTGTTCAAGTATTCGCGCTATGGAACCACCGCACTTAACTGGGCAAGCAATGCAGCCGACCCTCGACCTGACTACTACAAGAATCTGCCAAGTAATGCCTACAATGTTTGGGAACTTGTGCCAGAAGACTGGCAGCTCAACACATGGCAGAACCTTTATGACTATTGGAAGGCAGACAAGGCAAACCGCCAAATCAATTGGGACAAGCTCTATGCTATCAACGCTCAGGCAAAGGCTCTCGGAAAGGACGCTGTCTATCTGTTGGAGGAACGCCATAACGACCAGTTGTCATGGAATCTCAATAGCAATTTCAACAAAGTATTCAATCGCAACCACCGACTTGACGCAGGTATTTGGTTCAACCACTCAAAGGGTATGCATTACAAGACGGTGAATGACTTACTTGGAGCAGACTTCTACACCGACATTGACAAGTTCTCTGTAGGTGACTATGGAATCTATTCGAAAGAAGCACAAAACGACCTCGACAATCCAAACAGAATCGTATATAAAGGTGACAAGTTTGGCTACAATTACAATATCTTCGTCAACAAGGCTCAGATTTGGGCTGGCCACACTTATCAGTACGACAACCTGTCCGTCATCACAAGTGGAAACATTGGTGGAACGACGATGGAGCGTGAAGGCTTGATGCGCAATGGACGTTCTCCAGAACATTCTAAGGGTTCGAGCGGAACAGCCAAGTTCCTCACTGGTGGTGGAAAGGTTTCCGTAGGCTACACTGTGAATGCCCACCACATTTTCTCCCTGAGTACAGGATTGGAAAGTCGTGCTCCACACTCGAACTATAGTTTCGTTGCAGCTCGTATCAAGAACGACTTTGTAGGAAACCTCACCACTGAAAAGGTTTTCCATTCAGAACTTGCCTATAAGTTCGACTTTGGTGCACTTCATGGAAAACTCTCTGGCTACTATGCACGATTCAAGGATGGTGTGGAACAAAGTGCTTTCTACGACGACCAGGAGAGCCGCTTTACCTACCTCTCCATGACAGGTGTGCAGAAGGAGCACTACGGTGCAGAACTCTCCCTAATCTATCGCGTTAACAGTTCACTTTCATTCCAGTTCATCGGTTCGATGGGCGAAGCTAAATACATCAGCAACCCTGATGCTGTATTGACTTTTGAGAACGCCACCGAAGTGATGACTCAGGACAATGTGCACAATCTGCCACTCAAGGTGATTGCCGACGGCATGCGACTCAACGGTACTCCACTCACAGCACTCAGCCTTGGAGTGGATTACAATATCAATGGCTGGTATCTGAGTATGAATGGAAACTACTATGCTCGCTGCTATTGCGACTTCTCTGAATATCGCCGACTCACTAAGAGCATGATAACCTATCTACCATCCTACAACGAACAAGGCCAGTTGCAATATGGTGTGACAAAGGATTATCTCATGAAGAACGGCGGTTTACTTCTCGACAACGAAGGCAATCTCGTGAAAGCCTACTCTGCAGAGCAGGAAGAATTCGATGGTGGATTCATGTTGGATGCATCCATCGGACGCTCCATTCGCATGAAAAGAGGAAAGAGCCTCAGCATCAATCTCAGTTTGCAAAACATTCTCAACAACACGAATCTTCGCACAGGCGGATATGAACAGAACCGCGACGACAACTACTCCACAGGTGAGCAGCGTCCTTACGTGTTCTCGAAGAATGCTAAGTATTACTACGCAAATCCTTTCAACTTATTCCTCAACGTTGGCTATCGCTTCTAATGAGCAAGCAATGGAAAATGAAAAGAGAATAACGAAAGCATAAATCAAGCAAGTTATGAAAAAGAAATTATATATAGCTGTATTTGCAGGTTTGACTTTAAGCTTCGCATCGTGCAACAAATTCGACTACGAAGATCCGACATTTAATAAAAGTGCCTACGAAAGCGACCGTGAAGCAACAGAGGCAAACATTTCCATCAAGGAAATCAAGGCAAAATATAAGAGTGCCATTACGAACAACTCTACCAGCAACAAAATCACGACGGACGAGATTTTTGATGGCTACGTAGTGGCAAACGACATCAGCGGTAACCTCTACCAGACACTCGTTGTATGCAAAGATAAAAGCGCCATCAATGTTGCCATCAACGACTATAGTCTTTGGCACACTTACCCTGTGGGCACTCATGTGACAGTCAATCTGAATGGACTCTATGTGGGTGGATACGGCACTATGCCAAAGATTGGTACACCTTATTACACTTCCAGCGGTAACCTGCGCTTAGGTGCCATGTTGAAGTCGATTGGCAAAACCCATGTGAAAGTCATCGGTTTCAATAAAGAAGCAGCCGATGTGAATCCTCTCGTCATCGATGAGAGTTGGTTGAAATCAGCCAACAAGGACGAATGGGCTCCAATGCTTGTGCGCATCAACAATGTTGAGATTCGAGGACTGGTGGTTGATGGCTACCGCAGGCCCATGTATGCCAACTCGGCAGACGAGGATGCTGGCTACGGTGTGAACGACACGTTGATGGTGGGTAGCACTCCTGTCATCCTGCGCACCAGCACAAGTTCCTCAATTGCCTACGAGACCATTCCAAGAGGAAAGGTCGATGTAATTGCCTTGTTGACTCGATACAACAAAGAATGGCAGTTGCAATTGCGTGACATTAGCGATGTAATAACAAAGAAATAGTATTCCACATACAGATAATAAAATAACACTCAATATGAAAAAACTATTATCAAAAATTGCGCTTCCAGTGATAGCACTTGGCTTCCTCACAGCCTGCGAAGACGTTCCAGCCCCTTACTACATTCTTGAAAAAGAGGCGAACAATCCTGAAGTCACTGGTATTTACTTTAGCGAGACATTTGCTAATAGTCTCGGCAAATTCTCTGTCTATAATGAAACCTCTAATGGCTATGAATGGAGAAACGACTATTCATCAGCCTACATCTCAGGTTATCAGAATCAGACAAATCTGGCAACTACCACATGGCTCATTTCTCCTGTCATCGACTTGAGTAAACCAAAGGATAGCGTGTATGTATATTTCGAATACGTACTCCGCTACAAACGCACCAGCACTAAGGAGGAAGTGAGGATTAGTACCGACTACACCGATGGTCCTCCATCATCTGCCACATGGACGACTCTTGACCTCAAGCTCAAGGAAACTCCTGACTACAACACATGGAATACAGCTACAGTCAATATTCCAAAGGAATTGTTAGGCAGCTCCAATGTTATTGTTGCTCTCTATTATTCAAGTGGCGACAAGGAAGCATCCACTTGGGAAGTACGTAACTTTGCTATCAAGAAGGGTGCTGCAGAAGATGGCGGCGATACTCCACCAAGCGAAGGCTCTATCTTCGAAAGCACATTCCTCGGAACTGACGGTGGCTTCACTATTAAGGATGTGAACAAACCAGCTGACTTGAACTTCGTTTGGACTAACACTGACAATTACGGTTGGAAAGCTTCAGCTTACTACAACAATACCAACTATGCTACTGAAAGTTGGATTGTTTCTCCAGCTATCAAACTTCCTGCAGATGAGGATGCTAATGTATCGTTCGACCACGTTTATCGCTACACGAACAATAAGGAAACACACCTTACACTGCAAGTGTCAGAAGACCAAAACAACTGGACGAAGCTCACTATCCCAACCTACTCTACAGGTGGTGACTGGACTTTCGTGAATAGTGGCGACATCAGCCTGAAGGCTTACAAGGGAAAGACCATCTACTTGGCATTCAAGTATGTCAGCACATCATCTGAAGGCGCTACATGGGAAATCAAGAATTTCGCCGTCTATACTGGTGAACGTGGTAGTGGTGAGAAACCTATTGATGATGGTTCGAACAGCAAGACTAATCCTTACAACGTACAGCAAGCACTCAGTAAAAGTGGAAAAGCTTGGGTGAAGGGTTACATTGTGGGCTATGTAGAAGGTCTTTCCATCGGTTATGCAACATTTGGCATACCAACTGAGACACAGACCGAAGTACTCATTGCAGACAATGCTAATGAAACGGACTATACCAAGTGCATGCCAGTTCAACTTCCAGCTGGAGACATCCGCAACGCTGTGGATCTCTTTGCTAATCCAAGCAACTTGAAGAAGGAAGCAACCTTGTATGGTTCGATTGAGACTTACTTTGGCACTCAGGGCTTGAAGTCAACCAGTTGCGCTATCATTGATGGCAAGATGTATGGAACAGAACCAGGCAATGAACCTGTCTCTGACAACATCTTCGAAAGCCCATTCACAGGCGGTGTTGATGGTGGATTCACCGTTGACAATGTAACTATGCCAAGCGACCTCAGCTATGTTTGGATGAACGATGCCACCTACGGATGGAAGGCTTCGGCTTACTACAATGGTACTCGATATGTGACTGAAAGTTGGCTCATATCTCCAGCTATTGCACTTCCAAACGAGGACTGCCATCTCGCATTCGAGCATGTTTATCGTTACACTACAACAGCTAATAAGCAACTCACTCTCCACATCTCGACCGACAAGTCGAACTGGACAAATGTAACAATACCTAACTACCCAGACGGTAACTCATGGACGTTCATTAGCAGTGGAAATATCGACCTCGCTAAATACAAGGGCAAGACAGTTTATTTCGCATTCAAATATACAAGTAGCGAAACAGAAGCAGCCACATGGGAAGTGAAGAACTTTGTCGTGGCTAAGGGTGCAGGTGATGCTGGCACAGGAGAAGGTGACGACCCAGGTGACACCCCTGGCGATGACAACCCACCTGCAAGCGGTGGTACATACAATGCACCATACAGTGTTGCTGAAGCTCAGGCTGTTTACAATACTTCAGGTGGAACTGCTACAAAGGCATACGTCACTGGTTACATCGTTGGTTGGGTAGATGGAAATGGCTATGCAACTGGTGCTCAGTTCAACGTTCCAAGCGAGGCACAGACAGAGATTCTCATTGCTGCAAGTGCCAGCGAAACGAACCCAGACAATTGTATTCCTGTCCAGTTGCCAAAGGGCGAGATGCGCGATGCCCTTGAGTTGAATGCTCACCCTGCCCTCTTGGGACAGAAACTGCTTGTCTATGGTTCTATTGAGAAGTATTTCAGCGTAGCTGGTATCAAATCACCAAGCTATGCAGAAGTGAATGGAACGACAGTAGGAACCAAGGCTGTAAAGCGTCGTAGATAACTTGTGTTTTTCACTACGAACCTTTTAGTTGAACAGGAAGAAAATGAAACTAAAACACTTGGGTTATATCATGGCAATAATGCTCGGCACTTCTGTGTCGGGCATTATTACGTCGTGTGGAGATGACGACGACGGCATCATTTATGCTGGTGAAGGAAGAAATAGTAACAAGGATGACGACAATAGTAATGCTTCAATCGGCAGCTCCTACGCCATGCGCTACGAAGTACCCAAAATACGTAAAGGAAAAGGTATCTATTTCGTTTACCATGAAGCAAATGTCAGCAATTACTCCACACAAAAAACCATGGACTATTGCTTGGAATACGACTCAGCAGCCTTTCATAGTCGTTGGGTAGCATTTAGTTTCGATGCCAATACCAAAGCAAAAAATGTGAGCCGTTCAAACACTTGGGCTGAAGACCCAAAGTTGCCTGCTTCGTGTCGACTCACAACAGACTATTTCCCAGGACACGACCGTGGGCACCTTTGTGCATCTTACGATAGACTATTCTCTACAGAAGCTAATCAAAAAACCTTCTATATGAGCAATATGTCACCCCAAATTGGAGACTTCAATGCAAATTATTGGGTAGCGCTCGAACAACTCATTCAGGGCTGGGGACGTTTGGGCAATTACACCAATCTCTATGTCTGCAAAGGTGGAACGATTGACAAGGACAAGAACCAAGTGAAAGGCTATGTCAACCATGCCATCGCCAATGGAAGAAACGTGAATGTGGTTGTACCTAAATATTACTTCGCAGCCGTACTGGCAGAAAGTGCTAATAAAACATACCAAGCTATTGGATTCTGGTTAGAGCACAAGAATTATGGTTATTCAGGTGACAATTATGCCACGTCATCCATGATGAAGGAACATGCCATGTCGATTGATAACTTGGAAAAACTTACAGGCATCGACTTCTTTTGCAACCTTCCCAATGCACTCGAGGATAATGTCGAGGCATCGTATAGCGAAAGTGCATGGAGCTGGAAATGATCTTATATTATTAGATTGATTTGCTTTTCAGAACATATTTCTGAAACTTCAATCTCAAAAAACAAACGAACTTGATAAATGGCACAAAAACAACATCATCAATTTCAGAATCAGAAAAGCCAAAACCATCCTGCTGACAAGCCATCAGCACCCGCAGCATCTTCTTCGCAGCCAAAAACAGAAAAGAAAGACGCTTCATTTATCAATGGCTGGTTTCTCAAACTGATTCCCAGCATCCTTTTCCTGCTATTTGCAGTGTTTGCCTACTGGATGCTTGTAGGAAAAAATACCGACTACCTATTTGCCGTTCAGGAACGCTCTCTCTGGTTGAACGACACATCGTTTTTCAATGACAAAATGATGTCGGTGGGTGGTTTTATGCAATGGATGGGATGCTATTTCACTCAATACTTCTTTCATCCTTGGATGGGTTCACTCATCCTCATTGCATTTTGGGCACTGACTTATTTCGTTACCATCAAGGCCTTTCGTGTAAAGAGAGTGTGGTGCGTGCTGGCACTAATTCCTGTTGCTGCACTTCTCGCTTCCATCATTTGCATCGGATACTGGATGTATTATGCAAAATATCCAGGCTATTGGTTCACACAAACACTGAATGTGCTGACCATGATGTTAGGCATTTGGTGCATTCGCAACATCAAAAATAGTATAGTCAAAGCTGTAGCCATTTCTATATGGATTATTGCATTTTATCCTCTCCTTGGCGCATGGGCTCTCATCGGAGCATTATGGATGATAGTATTGCATTGGGTGGATGAATCCGAAGAAAGCGTTGGCAGAAAAAGCGTTTGGAGCTTGCTTTTGCTCGTGTTGGTGGGTGTTGTTCCACGCATTTATTACAACTTCGTCTATGGACGAATGCGAATAGATGACGTATATGATGTGAATTTCCCTATTTTCCAAAACGACAAAATCACATCGCCCATCTATTCCATCCCATTCATCATCATAGCCATCAGCCCAATTCTTTTCATCTTGTTCAATCGTTTGTGGCAAAATGAGAAAGAAAAACAAGGCTATACAAAAGGACAAAACACGATATGGATGAGCACGACTGTAGTTGTACTTGGTGTGTTAGCCTATTTTATAAATAAGGTGAACTACGATGATTACAACTTCCATGCTGAGCATCGAATGTACCGTGCATTAGACCATAATGATTTCGACAAGATACTTGACGAAGCTTCACGCATTACAGGGCCTATGACTCGACAAATGGTCATCTCTAAAAACATTGCTTTGATGAACAAGGGTACGATCGGTAGTCAAATGTTCCGCTATGACAATAGTGGAAAACCGCCTGTTGTATATGACTCTCTCATGGTGCATTTGGTACAGACTTGCGGTCCTATGGTTTATTATCAATATGGTAAGGCTAATTTTGCTTGCCGTTGGTCCATTGAAAACAGTGTGGAATTTGGATGGACTGTTGATGCCTTGAAGACACTCACTCGCTGTGCAATGATTAGTAACGAAAACAAGGTGGCTCTCAAGTACATCAACATGCTCAAGAATACCACCTTCCATCGTGAATGGGCAGAGCAATGGGAAAAGTATCTTCGTGACAAGAAACTCTACCACCAGTCCGTTGAGTACAAGAATATTCAACCACTCCGTGGATACGATAACACACTCGATGGTGATGAAGGCTTGGTGGAAATGTATATCATCAACTACTTCAGTCATGTACATAAGCGCAATCCTAAATTCCAAGAGGAAACATTGGCATTCTCGCTAATTCAGAAAGACATCGAACTTTTCTGGCCTCGTTTCTTCAATTATGCCACACTGCATGAGAAGGAACCAATGCCTATTCACTATCAGGAAGCAGCCTTTCTCTATGGAAACCTGGAAAAGAAAGTGGATATTTCGCGTATGCCTTTCGACAAGGAAAAAGTGGTTGACCGCTATGCCAGCTTCCAACAAAGCACGCAGCAGATGCTTAATAGTGGCATGAGTGTGGAACAAGTGGGCAATGCCACCCACTCCACTTTTGGCGACACCTTCTGGTGGTTCTATTTCTTCTGCAGGAATGTACATTCTTATTAATTGTTCAAAATGAATTACATCATGAATAATCGTTCATTCAATACAATTGCATCCCTTTGTGGATTCATCCTATTGTTTCTCCTTTCTGCTTGCACCCACCATCCATCTGTTCCATCTGATGCAGCCAAGGTGAATAAAATGCCAAGCATCCAACCCGACTACACCGATGTGATGGTGCCACCCAACATTGCTCCACTGAATTTCAAAGTGCTGGAGAATTCAGAGGAATGTGTGGCTCGTTTCACGTCTGCCGATGGAAACACATATTCATACGGTGTGGAGAACAAAATCCTTATCGATGAAGACGAATGGAAGGATATGCTCGAAGCATCGAAGGGGAAAAGTATCAAGGTGGAAGTGTTTGCAAAAGTGGATGGTGCATGGAAAGCATTCACACCGTTCGACATCCATGTGGCTCAGGAAGAAATAGACCCATACATCTCCTATCGTCTCATTTCTCCTTCCTATGTGGCTTACGAAATGCTAAGCATCAATCAGCGCAACATCACCAACTTCGACGAGAAGGAAATCTACAACAACATGATTATTTCAGGCGAAGCAGACGGACAATGTATCAACTGCCATGCCTATCAGAATTATCATACTGACAACATGCAGTTCCACATGCGTCAGGGGCATG
>CADBXS010000026.1:6119-40906 GCA_902798705.1 uncultured Bacteroidales bacterium | reverse complement strand
CCTCGATAGTGAGAGCTACGCCTTCATAGCGTGCTGCTGCAGTTTCTGCGTCAGCCTTAATCTTAGCAATCTTGTGAGCGCGCTGCTTCAATTCCTCGGCAAGCTGCTTCTGAGCCTTTTCAGTTGCGAGAACTGCAAGACCCTGAGGAAGAAGATAGTTGCGGCCATAACCGTCCTTTACTGTGAGGACATCGTCCTTGTAGCCTAAGCCCTGGACGTCTTTCTTCAAAATTACTTTCATATCTTACCTCCTGTTTAATTACTTCAACAAGTCTGTTACGAATGGAAGGAGTGCAATCTGACGTGCACGCTTCACAGCCTGAGCTACACGGCGCTGATACTTCAGGGAAGTGCCAGTGATGCGGCGAGGGAGAATCTTACCCTGCTCGTTGAGGAACTTCTTGAGGAATTCAGGATCCTTGTAGTCGATGTATTTGATACCGCTCTTCTTGAAACGGCAATACTTCTTCTTCTTGACGTCAACTGCGTTTGGAGTCAAGTAGCGAATTTCAGATGTTGCTTGTGGTGTTGCCATGATTATGCCTCCTTGTTTTTGTTACGACGCTTCTCAGCATACTGAGCAGCATACTTTTCGTTCTTGACAGTGATGAAGCGAAGCACACGCTCGTCGCGGCGCAACTGCAACTCAAAATTAGCGATCACTGATGGCTCAGCCTTGAATTCCAACATTCCATAGAAGCCGGTTGACTTCTTTTGGATAGGGTAGGCCAGCTTGCGAAGACCCCAGCTCTCCTCGCTAAACACCTCTGCACCAGCATTAGTGAGGACGCTCTTGATCTTTTCTACCGCTTCCTTTGTCTGTTCGTCAGACAAAACGGGAGTAAGGATGAAAACGGTTTCGTACTGATTCATACTGTTAATAAAAATGATTAATTGTTTGAAAAATAAGTGCTCGGCGTAAATTTTCACGCAAAGCGGTTGCAAAGGTACGACAAAATTTTGAAATATTAAGATTTTGTAGCAATTTTTTTTAAGAAAACTTTCGGGGTGTCATAAAAATGCGACTTGGATTGAAAAAAGTTTTGCAAATGTTTCGCGCTTTGCTCAAAATTTAGTTAATTTGCATTCGATATGTGGATAGCGGAAGGCTGTCTGCAGAATATACTTGAATTCAATAATAACAAAAAACATATAATACAATGAAAAAGAACCTTGGTATTTTGCTCATAATCATAGGAGCTGTTCTTCAGATTCTTGCAACATGCATCCCTGCAATGGGTGACTTGCTTGACTACAATCTCTACACAGCAGGTGCTGTAGTGCTGATTATTGCTGGTCTTTTGCTTCATATCTTTATCAATAAGAAGTTGGAAGTGGACGAGGACTAAGCTGCGGCTTCTATTAGCGAGATAAATGAAATGAAAAAATGCGCTGTTCGCAATGAACAGCGCATTTTTTGCGTCATAGGGATGCTCCTTTATTCTGGGATAACGAGCTTGTAGCCTTTGCCATGCACATTGAGGATTTCCACGTTAGGATCTGCCTTGAGGTGCTTGCGAAGTTTTGTGATATACACATCCATGGAGCGTGCGTTGAAGTAGTTGTCGTCAATCCAGATGGTCTTCAATGCGTAGTCGCGAGGAAGGAGCTCGTTTGCCTTGTTGCTGAGCAATGCCAACAGTTCGGCTTCCTTTGTAGTGAGCTTCGTCTGTTCGTCGTTGATGGTGAGGGTTTGTTTCTGTGTGTCGAACTGGAACTTTCCAATCTGACGCAGCGTGTTGTTTTTGTTCTTCTTGCCCATCACACGACGGAGGATTGCCTCGATGCGGAGTACGACAACGTCCATGCGGAATGGCTTGGTGATGTAGTCGTCGGCACCAATCTCAAAGCCAGCGCGGATGTCTTCGGTGAGCGTCTTGGCTGTGAGGAAAATGAATGGTGTCTCAGGGCTTACCTCATGAATCTTGTTGGCGAGTGTGAAACCGTCCATCTTTGGCATCATCACGTCGAGGATACAGAGGTCGTAGTGGTTGGTCATGAAGGAGTGATAGCCTTCTTCACCGTCAGCACAAAGTTCTGCCTTGAAACCTTTTGCTTCGAGGTATTCGCGCAGGAGCATACCGAGGTTTTCATCGTCTTCGCATAAGAGAATGCTTACATTTTCAAAAATTTCTTCCATAGTTCTGGGTTTTTATAATGTTAATATTCTTTTTATTATTAAGGTGGAGTCTTGTTTACACATTGAGAAGAGGAATGCGGATGGTGAATTTAGTGCCGATGCCATATTCGCTATCCACGGAGACGCTTCCTTTATGGTCGGTGATGATTTTCTTCACGTAAGCAAGTCCGAGCCCGAAGCCTTTCACATCGTGCAAGTTGCCTGTGTGGACGCGATAGAATTTCTCGAAGATTTTTTTTACATCTTCTTTCTTGATGCCGATGCCGTTGTCTTGCACTGATACACAGAGGGTTTTAGGTTCATTCCATGTGGAAACTGTGAGTTCGAGTGGTGCGTCGGGACGCTTGTATTTCACTGCGTTCTCCATGAGATTGTGCATCACGTTGGTGAAGTGCATTTCATCGACAAGGATGATTGGGTCTTCTGCTTTCAGCGATGATACAATCTTGCCGCCACTCTTTTCCACATTGAGCGCAAAAGTGTGAATCACGCCGGAAATGAGTTCGTTGGCGTTGATTTCCGTCATGTTCAGATTGGCCTGCTGGTGCTCGTACATGGAGAGCTGAAGTACTTTTTCCACTTGGAAACGCAGACGCTTGGTCTCGTCATTGATGGTGGATGAGAGTCGCTTGAGCATCTGTGGCGATTTGTTGACGGAATCGTCGTTCAGCATCTGTGCGGCCAATGAGATGGTGGCGATTGGAGTCTTGAACTCATGCGTCATATTGTTGATGAAGTCGTTCTTCACTTCCGAGAGTTTCTTCTGTCGGAACATCAGCACCATGGTGATGATGAAGGTGATGAGCAGAATGGTGGTGAAGATGACAGAGGGGAGAAGAAAGTGCATGGAGCTGTAGATGTACTGGCTCATGTCGGGGAAGTGCACTTTCAGCACGCCCATCTTCTGCACAGGGTCGTTCTTGAAGAGCGTTTCCGTGAATGCATATTTCTCGCCTGTCGGTTCGTAGTCGGAGCATTGGTAAACACGTTGTCCGTTGTTGGTCCACACGGAGAAGTGGTAGTTGTGTCCTATGCCATTGTTGGAGAGTTCCTGCTTGAGGATGCCATCGAGTTCCTTGAAGTTGATGCGGTCCTGCAAAGGTCGGTCGCTGGCAGTGTAGAGGATGGAATAGATGACTTCATCCACCAAGTCCTTCTGGTAGTTGTAGCGCTGGTTCATGATTTGCTGAAGCGAGCGTGAGAGGGAACGCGACTTGTTGAATCCCATGTTGGGACGTTTGGTGAAATACTTGTCGCTGACCGTAGTTGTGGCGCTGGTTTCAAGAATCTTGAAAACGCTTCCATCCTTCGCTTTCACTTGGCGTGTGCGCTGGATGGCGGTGGAGTCGTTGTTGACAAAGATGGAGTCGGTGGCTGTTGCAATGCCTTTGTAGGCATCCGAACCTTGTTCTATGTATCGAGCCGTTTCCGACAGTTCGAGTTGATGGGAAACACCAGCCAGCGCACGCTTCACCGACTCGTCGAAATGCTGCTTGCGCAGGTCAAGAATCTCATCCACATAGCGCATCTGCATGATGAGCAGACTGAGGAAAGAGATTCCCATGATGATGGTGAGTATGGTGATGGTTCTCCTTTTCATTGTTTATATTTAATAAGGTAGCAGGGCTTATGGGGTTTTACTCTGCTTCATTGTGCATTGCGTTGCAAAGTAAATTAAGAAGTGTGAAATGTCAAAATATTTAGCTCATTTAATTAAAAATTAAATAAAAAAGTCGAGAAATTTAACATTTCTCGACTTTTGAATTGCTGTTTTATTTACTAAATTAATCCTCGTCCTTGCTCTGCTCTTCGAATTCCTTGATGAGTTTGTTCTGGATGTCAGTAGGAACGAGTTCGTAGTTGGAGAACTTCATGGAGAAGGATGCACGTCCACCTGTGATGGATGAGAGAGCTGTTGAGTAGTTAGAAAGCTCCTTGAGAGGCACTTTGGCGTTGAGAGTGTCGATACCCTTATCGCTGGAAGAACCGACAATCATGCCACGACGACCCTGGAGGTCACTCATCACATCACCCATGCGGTCGCTTGGAACGATAACTTCCACGTCGTAGATAGGTTCGAGCAACTTTGGACCTGCATTCTTGAAGGCATCAGCAAATGCGTGACGACCAGCAAGCATGAAGGAAAGTTCGTTGGAATCAACAGGGTGCATCTTACCATCGTAAACGATAACGCGAACATCGCGAGCGTAGCTACCAGTAAGAGGGCCTTGCTCCATACGAGCCATAATACCCTTCAGGATTGCTGGCATGAAGCGAGCATCGATGGCACCACCCACAACGGAGTTGATGTAAACGAGCTTGCCACCCCATTCGAGGTCGTATTCTTCCTTACCCTTAGCGGTAATCTTGAATTCCTGGCCACCGAACTTGTAAACTGTTGGGTCTGGCATACCTTCTTCGTAAGGCTCAACGATGAGGTGAACTTCACCGAACTGACCAGCACCACCCGACTGCTTCTTGTGACGATAGTCGGCGCGTGCAGCCTTTGTGATAGTCTCGCGATATGGAATCTTCTGCTCGGAGAAGTTGATCTTAATCTTTTCGTTGTTTTCCATGCGCCACTTGAGCGTGCGGAGGTGGAACTCACCCTGACCCTTAATGAGAGTCTGCTTCAGTTCCTTGCTCTGCTCAACTACCCAAGTTGGGTCTTCCTGGCTCATCTTCTGGATGGCAGCCATCATCTTTTCAGACTCGCTTTCGTTCTCCGACTTCACGGCACGGATGTAGCGAGGTTCTGGATACTTCACAAGGTCGAACTGCCAGTCGATGTCCTTGCCCACGAGTGTATTGCCTGTGCGAACATCCTTCAGTTTCACTGTACAACCGATATCGCCGGCAACGAGTTCTTCCACCTTGATACGGTTAGCACCTGCGCAAGCATAGAGCTGAGCCATGCGCTCCTTTGAACCACGGTCGGAATTGGTGAGGTCGTCACCTTCGTGAACCTTACCGCTGAGCACCTTAAAATACTGCACACCACCGATGTGTGGTTCGTTGGCAGTCTTGAAGAAATAGAGAGCTGTAGGACCATTGGAATCTGGAGCGATTTCCTCACCAGCCTTGTTCAATGGCTTTGGCATTTCGTTCACAAATGGTACGACATTGCCAAGGAATTCCATCAAGCGGCGAACACCCATGTCCTTCACTGCGCATACGCAGAATACAGGGAAGATGGAACGTGATGCCAAGCCCTTGCGGATACCTTCGCGCATTTCATCCTCAGTGAGGTTGTCGCTTTCGAAGAACTTCTCCATCAGGGTTTCGTCGTTCTCGGCAGCAGCCTCTACGAGAGCGTGGTGGAGTTCCATTGCCTTGTCCATTTCGCTTGCTGGGATGTCCTCAATGATTGGAGCACCGCCTTCAGGCTTCCATGAATACTTTTTCATGAGGAGAACGTCGATGAGGGAGTTGAAGTCAGGACCTTCGTTGAGAGGATACTGTACCTGAACCACCTTCTGGTCGCCAAACTGCTCCTTGAGTTGCTCAACGGTGTTGTGGAAGTCGCACTTCTCAGAGTCGAGCTGGTTCACCAAGAAAATGACTGGCTTGCCGAGCTTTTCTGTGTAACGGAAGTGGTTCTGAGTACCAACTTCAGGACCATACTGACCATTGATAAGCAAAACGGCAGTGTCGGTTACCGTGAGAGCTGTGAGCGCTGCACCTACGAAGTCGTCAGCACCTGGACAGTCGATGATGTTGAGTTTCTTACCATTCCATTCCGTATGGAAAACAGTGGAGAATACTGAATAGCCATATTCCTGTTCAACAGGGAAATAGTCGCTGACAGTGTTCTTCATTGTGATTCTACCACGGCGGCTAATGATGCCAGCCTCATAGAGCAAGGCCTCGGTGAGAGTGGTCTTGCCCGCACCGTCATTGCCAAGCAATGCGATGTTTTTGATTTCGTTTGATTGATAAATTTTCATTGTAGGTAATATATTTAATGGTGTTAGTATTTATGAAGATACATAGATTTTTAGGGCAGGTTAGAGGCCTGCTCTTCAAAAACGGGCGCAAATTACACAAAAATTGCGAATTTGAGCCCGTTCAGAAATATGTTGTATAACATCTTTGCTGTTTTTACTCCGATTTGAGTAGAATAACGACGGGTTCTGCCATGCCTTCCACCTCCAATTTGAGTCGAATTGTGCCTGCTTTGCGTGTTGTTTGCACGATTGCCATGGCACGTCCGAAGTAGGTGTTGTCTTCCTTCGAAGTGAATGGAGTAGTGCGTCGGAGGTCGCTATTGATAAGTCCTATAAGTTTACCTTCTCCCTCGATGCTGCCCTTCACCCTTCGACTCAGATGTTGTACGAGCGTGCCGTCTTTGTCGAGTAGTTCCAGTTGGATATAGCTCAGGTCCTGCCCATCGGCTTTCAGCGTTGTGCGGTCGGGAGTAGCTTTCAGAGTTACGGGCTGACCGGCGGTCCTGATTTCGAAGTAGGCAACGGTGTCTGTGCCGTTCACGCCCTTGGCATAGATTTTTCCGGGATTGAAAGGCACATTCCAAAGGATGGTGTGGTTTGGAAAAACCTTTGTCTCCTTAACGCCCATTTCGTTGCCATTGATGTAGAGCACCACTTTCTCGCAGTTGGTGATGGTGTTCACTTCCATCATCAGTCCTTCGTAATAAGAAGGAAAATTCCAAATGCTTGCCATTCGAGGCCATTGCCACAGGTCGCGTCCATGGTCAATGTCTAAGCGTTGGTCTTTCACGGCAATGCTGACGAGCGGTTTGTCCTTGTTCCACATAGCGCGATGGAATGCCGCTCGTGGCTTTTCAACCATGTTGATGTCCAAGAGTCCTGCAGGCCAACCATGGCTTGGCCAACTTGCCTCGCCGATATAGTCCATGCCTGTCCACAAGAATCCTCCAGCAATCCATTCGTTTTCTTCAATGATGTTCCAAGGGTTGTTGGTGTCGTAGGCGCGTATGTTGCCTTCGGCTCCGCAGAAATAAGGCAGTTCTTCCGTCACGATGAACTTTCTTTCAGGAAACTTCTGATGGTCGCTTAGCATTCGGGCTTCAAGATAGTTGTAGCCCACCACATCTGTCACTCCCGAGAACTGCTCGTTGTGACGGTTTTGGCATGCTATGCACACTTGCCGACTTGGTTCCAGCGCATGAATGAAGTCCTGCAACATCTTGGCACGTGCCACACCTTCTCCCGTTTCATCCCATGCTTCCTGCAGTTCGTTGCCTTCGCTCCAAATCGCTACGCATGGATGATTGCGGTCGCGGATAATCATATTGCTTAGGTCGGCTTTCCACCATTCATCGAAATACTCTTTGTAATAGCCCGATTTCCATTTGTCAAAAGCCTCGTCGATAACTATAAATCCCATTTCGTCGCATAAGTCAAGGAACTCGGGTGCTGGTTGATTGTGGCTGCAACGGATGGCGTTCACACCGAATTCCTTGCAAATCTCCAATCGTCTTTGCATGGAGCGGTAAGGAAGAGCGGCACCAAGAGCGGCATCATCCTGATGCATGCAGAATCCTTTCAATTTGAGTTGTTTTCCGTTGAGCAAAAAGCCGTGGTTGGAGGTAAATTCGCAAGTTCTCACACCGAACGTGCTTTCATAGCTATCAACCCTCTTAGAACCCGCATACACTTCGGTTGTTAGATGATAAACATAAGGTGTTTCCACCGACCAAAGTCGGCAGTTGTTGAGAAGCAGTTCTGCTTGGAAATCTACTTTTCCTCCTTTTTCAACACTCAGGGTTTGCTTCTTGCTCTTGACAAGCGTTTTTCCCTTCTCGTCTTTTACAATCTGCACCACACTCAGCAGCTTGCTCGTTTCGCTTTCGTTCTCCACAGTGGTTCTCACTGACACTGTTGATTGTGTTTCCGATACTTTTGGCGTGGTGATGTAGGTGCCATAGGTCTGCACATGCACAGGATTCGACATCAGAATCCATGCATGACGGTAAATGCCTCCACCTGTGTACCATCGTGCATGTTGGTCCTTGCCATCCTTGTTGTTGGCACGAACGGCAATCACGTTTTTGCCTCCATATATTATATAAGGTGTAAGATCGTACTCAAGATAGCAGAAACCGTATGGACGAAACCCCAGATGATGCCCGTTGATATAAACGTCGCTGCGGTTGTAGATACCATCGAATAGCACCGAAATCTTTTTCCCTTCATCCTTCTTGCTGACTTCGAAAGCCTTTCTGTACCAGCCAATGCCTCCATGCAGATGAGCGATGGAACCAGCAATCTTGCTGTCGAACCCTTGACTGATGCACCAGTCGTGGGGTAGTTGCACGTCTTCCCATTGGCTATCGTCAAAATTCTTTTCCGCGTTGGATTTGGAGTCATGGTTGAGCGAGAATTTCCAGTCGAAGTCAAAATTCGTTTTGCTACGCTGAGCCTGTGCCACTAATGGAAGTAGCAGTAATAAGAGAATGAAGCGAAATCTCATATTGTTTGGTTAGATAGTTTTCGTGCTGCAAATGTAAGCATATTTTTTCAAAAAACGCTGAAACCCATCTGAAAAATGTTCAATGATACAATTTGGCAAAATTAGGTAACAGCAAAAATGTTACATGATACATTAGGGCAATATTTTAAAATTTATTGTAAAGTATGCTTGCATATCTTTCAGTAACTTTGCACTATCCAAATTGTTTTCCTTCGCCAATGCGTTGGACAAAGACTATCTACAGAATCATCAAAAACAAAAAAATATGAAAAAGATTCTTTTGACAATCGTATGTCTGGCATCGCTTCTCACTGCCGATGCTGCCAATCAGTTCGTCTTTTTCCAGAAATCGGAAGGGCTGATTGCGTTCACTGAGTCTGGCTCTGCCATCTCTATTCAGTCGGATGCTTCCGACTACAAAGGTGTTCAAATAGCTGTTGATAATCTCACAGCCGATTTGGAAAGCGCAACAGGTGTGAAAGCATCCACATCTGCACCGTTTACTATCTTTGTTGGTTCTATCGACAAGAGTAGCATCAAGTCGAAGCTGACAAAGGAACAACTCAACCAACTTCGTGGAAAGAACGAGAAATTCCTCATCTGCGTTTCCGATGCACAAATCATCATAGCTGGGAGCGACCAGCGAGGCACTATTTATGGCATTTATGAACTGGCTGAACAACTTGGTGTTTCGCCTTGGGCTTGGTGGGCAGATGTGCCTACCGTCAAGCACACACAGGTTTATCTTGCAAAGGGCAGTTACACCGATGGCGAACCTGCTGTCCGCTATCGTGGTATCTTCATCAACGATGAGGCTCCATGTCTTACGTCATGGGTGAAGAACATCTACGGCACGGAGTTTGGCGACCATCGTTTCTATGCTCGTGTTTTCGAGTTGATTCTTCGTCTCCGTGGCAATTTCCTCTGGCCAGCCATGTGGGGCTGGGCTTTCTATGCCGATGACCCACTCAATTCGCAGACTGCCAAGGATATGGGTATGGTGATAGGAACTTCTCACCACGAACCGATGGCACGCAACCATCAGGAATGGGCTCGTCATCGCAAGGAATATGGTGCTTGGAACTATTCCACCAACCAGCAAACCATCGACCGTTTCTTCCGTGAAGGCATGGAGCGCGCTAAGGACACAGAGGATGTCATCACCATCGGTATGCGTGGCGACGGCGATGAGGCTATGAGTAAGGACACTGATACAAAACTCTTGGAAAAGGTAGTCAGCAACCAGCGAAAGATTATAGCTAAGGCAACAGGTAAGGCTGCAAATAAAACTCCACAGGTATGGGCGCTCTACAAAGAAGTGCTTGACTACTACGATGCAGGAATGCGTGTGCCTGACGATGTCATCATGCTGCTTTGCGATGACAACTGGGGCAATGTGCGACGTCTGCCAAATGCACAGGAGCGGAAGCATCCAGGCGGATGGGGTATGTACTATCACGTGGATTACGTAGGCGCTCCACGCAATAGTAAATGGCTTTGCAACACACCTGTTCAGAACATGTGGGAGCAGCTCACCCTCACTTACGACTATGGTGTCGATAAGCTTTGGATTCTCAATGTGGGCGACATCAAACCGATGGAATACAGCATCACCGAGTTTCTCGATTTGGCATGGGAACCTCATCGCTACGATGCCAGCAACCTGCTCGACCACACACGTCAGTGGTGCGGACAACAATTTGGTGAGGAAAATGCCTCGGAGGCATCTCGCATCCTCAATCTCTATCTGAAATATGCAGGACGTTGCACAGCCGAAATGCTCGATGCAAAGACCTACAACTTGGCATCAGGTGAATGGAAAACTGTTGTTGATGAATTCAGCCAACTCGAACTCGATGCCCTTCGTCTCTACACCCGAATGCAGTCTTCTTCTGCCTCATATTTGGATGCTTACCGTCAGCTCATCCTCTTCCCCGTTCAGGCTATGTCGAACCTCTATGCCATGTACTACGCACAGGCCATGAATCTTGCTCTTTATGCCAAGGAGAACGCTACTGCTAATGAGTGGGCAGACCGTGTGGAATCGTGCTTCAAGCGCGATGCAGAGCTCTGCCGCCAGTACAACCAGGACATTGCAGGAGGAAAGTGGAATGGTATGATGACACAGAAGCACATTGGCTACACCTCTTGGAATGACAATTTTCCTCGCGACATCATGCCTCGCACGCAGCGAGTAGGAGTTGTGACCGATGACGGTGCTTCTAATGCCAACAAGGGCAATCACATACTTGAGCAGAAAAACGACCTCTCTGCCAACTATGTAGCTATCGAAGCAGAACACTATTTCAAGGCCACTCAACCTTCATCGCCAAAGGCATCGTGGACCATCATTCCATACATGGGACGTACACTCAGCGGTGTGGCTGTCATGCCATATACAGAACCAACTGATGGTGCAGCGCTTACTTATAAGTTCCGTGCCAATGCGTTGTCCGACAAAGTTTTAGTGTCTATCATGTGTAAGTCGAACCTCGCTTTTGCTCGTACAGAAGGACATCGCTATGCTGTCAGTCTCGATGGTGGAGCAGAACAAGTCATCAACTACAATGGTGAACTCAACGAATCACCAAAGAATATCTATTCAGTTTATTATCCAACAGTGGCGCGTCGTGTGAAGGTCAATGATGTTTCCTTCCCAATCACTCAGGCTCAGGAACATACACTCACCATTCGCCCTCTCGACCCAGGTATTGTCTTCGAGAAAATTACCATCTTCCTTGATGGCAAGAAACAAAACCTCTACCTTGGTGGTGCGGAATAGTATATTATTCATCCCTCTCACTATAAAAAGTTCCATGTTCAGCACTTCTCGTTGAACATGGAACTTTTCTCTTTTAGTCTTTATTTTAGTGGACACCATTTATCCGCAATATCTTTCAAAGCAATCACTCCAAAGTTCATACTATACGAACTAATCTTGTCGCGATTGGAAATAAAACTATATGGAAAACTTATCCGTGTAAATGGAAAACCTTTCCGTATAAACGGAGAAGTTCTCCGCGTAAATGGAAAAGTTTTCCATATAGTTTTTTCCTCATGCGGAGGAAGTTTTTAATCGTTACTTAAGACGTTTCGTCTTTCACTTATTCTAAAAATAACCTCTTTCTATGTAAAAACAATCTCCATGCATCAAAGGGTAGATGCATGGAGATTCTTCATTTTTTTTCTTTTTTCACTTCACATACTTCTTTCCGTTCACGATATAGATGCCGTGAGGCAGTTCGTTCAGTTTCATCTTCATCACCTGTCCGTTCAGATTATAGACCTGTCCGTCAGCTCTTACTATTTCCACATTCTTGATAGCGGAGAAATCCTCATCCTTTCCGTCAATCACCATCTTTACATTCGACGTATTGGCAGGAACCACGAAGTAAGCCTTACCGCCACTGAGCGGACTGTTTTTCGATGGGTCTGGGTATGGCTTATACAACTTGTCGGCAGCGCCCAAGAACATGTTGGTACCATCCGTTGCCAGATTCGTAGCCTTCAGCGTTCCCACGTATGCATATCCGTTGCCAGCATCAACAGATGTGCCCTCTGTAGCTTCAATCTTCACGTTCTCGAATGTAACATCATTCAAGTTCACGATGCTTTCCGCTGTCTGCAAACCTGCTTCTGGGTCAATCATAATCAGGTATGGAACACCAGCATACATGGTTTTCTTTCCTGTCGTAACATCATCAGTGAGTTTCTTGAAACTGATAGTTGAGCCAGTAGCAGAATCCACCTCTCTCAACTTTGTTTCCATGCCAATGGCTGCCTCAAAGTCTTTCTTCGTCATGGTGAAAGGCAAACATATCGTACACCATCCGTCAGCATACAAATTGCCACGTCCAGTGAATTGCATAGTTACGGTATTACCATCATATTGTACTAACTGGTTTTCTGTAGAACTCATGTCAATGACGATTGGTTCGCTTGTGTCTTCTTCAAATGAAATCTGGGGAGCAGAACCATCAGTCACACGGATGAAAGCACGAGCACCACGCTCATTGTCATTAGTGGATTGGGTCAGTGATGAACCGTCATTGTATATGTCATTGCCAAATTTATAATCAGTATTTGCGTCAATATTATATCCCCAGAACAGAGTTCCATAGAAATAATGTTTGTTATCGAATGTAATGTTGAATCCATTGAAAACATCCTTTTTTGCATCAGTGGTGATGATAACATCCTTGAAAGTCATGCTGTTAACAGCACTTGTTGGCTTAATTAAATAAGGGTAACCAGCCTTGATGCTCTTGTCGGTTAGTTCACTGAAAAGCATCGTTGAGCCATCGGCACTCATGCCAGTGTGGGTTGCCAGCACAAATTCGCAATCAAGAGCCTCCCGTATTTGTGCTTCAGTTGCATCAAAAGGCATACAGAAAGTGTTCCATACATTAGCTTGAAGTGTGCGGTTTTGAACCTGCACTGTAGCTATTTTGTTCATCTTGCCATAAAGTCCAGTTCCCCACCATGCATTTTCTGGATTGTACTCAACAGTTTCTGAAAGCACACAATCTTGATACATATTTGCAAATTGTCCTTTCAAAAAATCAATTCTTTCACTTAGATATGTTTTCAATTGAGTGATATGGTCAGAATAATCAGAGTATAAAAACCTTTCTCCTACTCGTGCAGAAATTCCCCATCGTTCCTCATCTAATAAACGACTGTTGGTAATAGTACTTGCAAGATTATCTATGTCCGATGATAGCTTACTATAGATATTGTCTTTCTCAAGACTTGTCATCAGTTCATTCACTTTTTGCATAAAAGTGGCATCTTTGCTCAGATAGTTGATGAAATTCCAGCGAAACATTCCATTTTCTATATTTTCAACTAATGTGTTGGAAACATCTTTGTAGTTGTTGAAAGCCAAGTCCTTATCCCAAAGCGGGCCAAAGATAAACTTCTGGTCTGATAGTTTACGCGCACCTTTCATCACGAAAAAGCCATCATAGTCTCCTGTGATGTTAATGGCAACATAGAATTTCACCAAGGTCTCCACATCATTATAGGCAGGCCAACCGCTTGTTGCGTTGGAAGACTGAAATGATGTATTCCAAGCATTTTCCCATTCTTTTACTTCATCTTTAAGTGCTGTGATTTGGTCTTCTGTCCAGTCATCCACATCAGGATTCTTGATGTTTGTAAGATAACTGCCTGTAAAGCATGGTTCTTCCATCATATTTGTCCAACTCACGAATTCCAACGCCCAATCATTATCGCCTACATCAATTCTGTTTTTTCCCACTTCTACATGATCTGAAATCTGGTACAAGCCACGATAATCAGTCTTACCATTACCGTCTATGATAACCAAGTCGGCATACTGATAGCCAGGGCAGAAAGGCATTCCTACATATTGTCCAAGGTGATAAGTGATAGCATTGCGGATAAACGAGTGGTCGAAAGCATTTGCAAGCAAAGTCCAATTGCGCTTCGCATATCCTTTTCCAAGCATGTCGTGCTTATGGGTTTTAACGACCGTGCCATTGGCATCCTTTTCGTCTTTGGCAAACTTCAAGCGATAAGGTCTCTTCTGAGGATCGGCTGTGGAATTTCCTCTCACCTTGATTTGCACATCATCTTCAAAGTCCTCTAATGCACCAGTCCCACCTACCAATTTGATGGTTGCATTGTGATATTCAGCCGTGTTCGTCTGTCTGTCTTTGAATAGTTCATTGCTGATGTTGTTCAAGTTGATATCTGGTATGGTAATGTAGATGGTAGGCAGGTTAGTGATTTGCTGTCTGGCAGCTATCTTTGCTTCCACTTCAGCTGACATTGTCTTTGTTTCCTCCCATTGTGCCCATCCCATATTCATGCCTGCAAACGAAGTATATTTCTTTTCATATTCATTCTAAATTTTTATTTTGATGCCTTGATTACCATAGTGCCATTTCTGTTGTTACTTCTTCTTGATGGTTTTCTTCCCAATCATTGCGCTCTTTGGTTCGAGCACTAACAGGATTGCCAGTCGATGCATTTCCTGCATTAAATTCCTGTAGGAAATTCTTGTACAGTTTTGTGACGACAAGCTTTGTGCATGGCGACACATAGTTTTTCTTTTTCATTTTCTTTTTTTTAGTTATTTGTGATTAGTAATATTCATGTGACTGATTCCGCTATTTATTCCTTTTGACAATTCGCAAACTCCTTATACCCACTCCTATGTTGAGTGTGTAAAAGCTCCCAAAAGGGTAATACAAAGGAATTGATAGCGGTAATATCGTTTAGTTTTGTCGTACCTTTTTTAGCAAAACGGGCGCAAATTTATAAAAAAACAACAATCTCTCAACTTTTTTTCTTGTTTTTTATAGCAGTTTTGTCCCTGTGCTCCATTTTATTTTACGTTTTGTGTTTAAAATTTCCAAAATCTTATAATGAATCAAAAATACAGACGAAGGCTCGTTGCTTCGATAACGAGCCTTCGTCTGAACGTTGAAAGTTAATACTCAAAATTCTCATTAACTCCAACAGTTCCCATTCATTCCCATCTTTATCTCAAATCCATGAATGGGATGCTGCCATCAGCATTGCGCTTGAATTCGCGATAGACGGCTGTACGACGGAAACCGTTGCCTTTCGAAACGGTGCCATCGTGGTAGAACAGATATGATTTCCCCTTGAAGTCGATGGTTCCGCCATGGATGGTGAACGAACCTGGCGAGGTGGTTGTTATCTTGCCTTGATACTGCCAAGGACCATGGATGCTCTTCGATGTGGAATAAGCCCAGTGCTCAGGCACACCACCTGCGGCATACTCAAAGTAGTAAGTGTCGCCAATTTTGTAAATCCATGGAGCTTCTTCGAAGCCTGTCTTCATGATGCGCTTGCGGATGCCGTAATCGTATTTCACCACGTTTGGTCCAAACTGACTTTCGTCGTTCACTGGTATTTCCTTGATGCCTTTGTTGCCAAACGAAGTGTCGATGCTCACCATGTCCTCATTTAATTTGGCGTACCAGCAACCGTTGTTTCCCCAGAAGAGGTATGCTTGTCCATCATCGTCGATGAAAACTGTTGGGTCGATGAAACCTGGATAACCAGGAATGAGCGGTTTGCCGATAGGGTCTGTCCAAGGACCTTCAGGACGATCGGCTACAGCCACACCAATGCCGTGCGTGTTGGCCTTCAAGTCCTTGCAAGCCACGTACCAATACCATTTGCCATTTCTTTCGATGGCTTGCGAAGCCCATGCGTTGTCACCCTGTTCTGCCCAAGTGAAGGCTGAGGTCGAAAGTACGATACCGTGGTCGGTCCAATGCTCCATATCGGTGGTGGAGAACACTTGCCAGTTTGGCATCTTGAAGTAGGTGGCAGAGTCAGCATCATGTCCTGTGAACACATAGAGGCGGTCGCCGCTTACCACTGGGGCTGGGTCGGGATTGTAGCGCGATTTGATGATGTATTGCGCAGGGCCAATCTGTGGCTCTTCAGCCCGGCTGACGGTAATGGTCTGTCCTGCCTGTGTTTCTACGTCATATTCATATACGTTCTTCAGATTAGGCTGGTTAGGGTTGGCTTTGCCATTCAGAATAGGATTAGCTACATCGGCACGTGCCAAGAATTCGTTTGGACAAGCACCTACGGCGCGTTTCAGTCCCTTGCCTTTCAGTGGAACATACGAGCGAAGGCGAAGCACACCTCCTGCTTTGGAACGAATGGAAGCGGTTTGCAGTTTTCCTCCTTCCCAGTTCATATCCACTTCGAATCCGCCTCGTGCCTTCAGTCCTTTCACACTACCTTGTGCCCAAGCGTCGGGTAGGGCAGGGAGCAGATGAACGGCACCGTCGTGGCTCTGGAGCAACATTTCGCTCACACCTGCCGTATAGCCGAAGTTTCCGTCGATTTGGAAAGGTGGATGTGCGTCGAAGAGGTTTGGATAAACACGTCCTTCAGGGAATTGTCTTGCTTCTCTATCGCTTGGCAACAGACTCAGCAAGTTGCTGACAATTGTGTAGGCATGGTTGCCGTCGAGCATACGTGCCCAAAAATTGATTTTCCAACCTAAACTCCAACCTGTTGCCATGTCACCACGTTGCAGCAGCGTGTTCTTGGCAGCCTCGAAGAGTTCGCGATTCTCGTAAGGAGAAATCTGATTTGATGGGTAGAGTCCATATAGGTGAGAAATATGTCGATGCTCATCGCGTGGGTTGTCCAAGTCTTCCATCCATTCCTGCAACTGGTTGTGCTGACCAATCTGCATTGGTGGCAATTGCTGGATGGCACGGCGCAGTGAATCCTTGAATTCCTGTGTTTCCAATCCTAGTATGTCGCTGGCTTTCAGCACTTGAGTAAGAGCGTCGAAGGCAATCTGGTTATCCATGGTGCAGGCTGCTGTGATAGGACCATGCTCAGGCGATACAGATGGTGCACTGACCAACCAGCCTGTGCGTGGGTCTTTCACTAAATAGTCGAGATAGAAGAGTGCCACACCACGAAGCACGTCATAGTAGTCACGCAGGAATTGCTTGTCGGCAGTGAAGAGGAAGTGCTGCCAAATATGTGTGGAGAGCCAAGCTCCGCCCGATGGCCACATGCCTGCTGCAGCAAAATCCACTGGACCAGCAATGCGCCACAGGTCGGTGTTATGGTGGGCAGTCCAACCACGTGCTCCATACATGTCGCGGGCTGTCTTTCCACCAGTCACCTGTAGTTCTTTCAACATGGCGAAGAGTGGTTCGTGGCATTCGCTTAGGTTGGCAACTTCAGCAGGCCAGTAGTTCATTTCAGTGTTGATGTTGATGGTGTATTTGCTGTCCCAAGGTGCATTCTTGGCTGCATTCCATACTCCTTGCAAGTTTGCTGGTTGTCCTCCTTTCTGCGAAGAGCAGATGAGCAGGTAGCGGCCATACTGGTACATCAGCACGGCTAAAGAAGGGTCGTTACCATTCTTGAAATTGCGGATTCGTTCAGTGGTTTCTTTCTGAGCATCAGCAGTTTGTGGTAAAGTCAGTACAACGCGGTTGAACTGTTCGCCATATTTCTTCTGATGCTCTGCCAAAGCCTTCTTGAAGTTCTTTTGCATGGCGTTCTGCAATGCCTTCTTGTTCTTTGCCGTTGCATCACCATTCACTTGGTTGAACTTCACAAAGTTGGTGGCAGCACTCACGTAGATGGTGGCTTCTGTAGCGTTTTCCACACCCAAGCTACCGTTGGTCAGCAGTTTTCCGTTGGTCTTGATGGCTACGCGGATTTCTGCTTTCAAGGCAGCTGGCACGCCTTCTTGTTCCACACCGTCGCACACCACTACCATCTGCTCTCCATCCATTCGCACATTGGCTGTGTGAGGTGTCTGGTGTGAGAGTGTGAAGTGGAGTGCTCCTTTCTTGCTGGCTTTCAAATGGATTTCCACCACTTTATCTGTCAGTGAGGCAATCGCACGACGCTCAAAGCTGACGCCGTTGGCCTGAAAACTGGTGGTTGCCACTGCGTTACAGATGTCAAGTTCGCGACGATAGTTGCTCACGTTGTTCAGAGAACCGAAGTCGATGAACAAACTACCCATGCTGAGGAAGCGCATACCGTTTTTTCCTGCGAAGAAATACTTGTCGCACAGGTCTTGTGCCTCTTTGTTTTTCCCGTCAAAAATCAGTTGCTGAATTTCTTTCAAGTGTTCCTTGGCATCAGGACGGTCGTTGTTGTGGGGACCGCCACTCCAGAATGTCTCTTCGTTGAGCTGGATTTCCTCCTTTTCAATACCGCCAAACACCATGGCTCCCATGTTGCTACAACCGATAGGCAGAGCTTCTGTCCAGTTTTTTGCAGGCTGGCTATACCACAGCTTCAGTTCCTGCGCTTGAACACGAATTGCTGTCAAGCAAATGACGAATAAAATGAGTCTTTTCATAAATGTTATCGTTAGAGTTTTCGTTATTGTTCCTATAATCTCCGCAAATTTAACACAAAAACCATCATCCTTCCAAAAAATAATGTAACGACTCTTTTCATTTTTGTTTCAACGTGCAAAATATTTGCACATTTCCGCATTTTTTTGCACCTTTGCAATTGAAAATAGCTTTTAGCTCCTATAGCCTCTATAGTATTCGATTAACTATTAACTTTTACGATTTCATGAAGCGTTTATCCCTATTTCTCAGTTTGCTTTTTGTCGCAGGCGTATGCATGGCACAAACAGCGCTCAAATTTGTGCTTCCCAATTCCGCGGATGGTAAGTCGGAAATCACGGTGTTTCTGCCTCAGAACCCAACGGGCCGTGCAGTGGTGTGCTGTCCAGGTGGTGGCTATTCACATCTTGCCATGGATCATGAAGGCTACGACTGGGCTCCGTTCTTCAATTCTCGGGGCATTGCTTTGGCAGTGCTGAAATACCGTATGCCCAATGGCGACCGCAATATTCCGATGGGCGACGCCTTCCATGCCATTCAAACGCTTCGAGACAGTGCAAATGTCTGGAATCTGAATCCTTACGACATCGGAATCATGGGCTCGTCGGCAGGTGGACACCTCGCTTCCACCGTCAGTACCCATGCCGATGCTGCAGTTCGCCCTAACTTCACGATTCTTTTCTATCCCGTCGTTTCTATGAATGAGCGCGAATCGCACAAGGGCTCTTGCGTGGGATTCCTTGGTGAGCAGCGTTCGGACAAGAATTTGGTGAAGGAATATTCCAATTTCAATGCGGTTCGCCGTCATCTTACGCCTCCATGTGTTATCATGCTTTCCAGTGACGATGGTGTTGTGCCTCCGCCAACCAATGGCGTTGCCTACTACAATGCCATGGTGAACCAAGGCAACTACTGTGCGCTCTATACCTATCCTTCGGGTGGACATGGATGGGGTTCGCGTACCAATTTCAAGTACCATTCGTTGATGGAGTCTGAACTCTCCACTTGGCTCGAAAACCTGCCTTCGCCTAAGAAAGATGCTATCCGTGTAGCTTGTATTGGCAATTCCATCACCGACGGTTCGGGCATTTATGCTGCCGACACCCACGGCTATCCTGCTCGTCTTCAGCAGAAGTTGGGCAACGGCTATTCTGTGAAGAACTTCGGAGTGGGTGCTCGCACATTATTGAATAAAGGTGACCATCCTTATATGAATGAATTGGCATGGCGAGATGCTCTCGCTTTCAATCCGAATATTGTTATCATCAAACTTGGTACAAACGATTCAAAGACAGCAAATTGGGCTTATAAGGATGAGTTCCAGAAGAACTATCAGCAGATGATTGACGCACTGCGTGCATTGCCATCGAAACCAACCATCTACCTTTGTACTCCAATCCCTGCTTTTAAGACGCAGTGGACCATCACCGATTCAGTCATCACCAATGAGGTGATTCCTGAAATTCGAAAGGTGGCGAAGAAAAACAAACTTTCAGTCATCGACCTTCACTCGCTCTTCAAGAACAACGATGGCAAGCAAATCCAAGGCGACGGCATCCATCCGAACGATGCCGGTGCCCTCCAACTTGCCGACATCATCTATCAAGCCCTCACGGGTAAGGAAAAAAGATAATTGAAGAGTGAAGATTAGAAAATGGTAGCGACTCCCAAATTCATCCCTTTCTTACCATTTCTCTCTTATACCTTATTTATATAATAATATGCCCCTATCAATCCGCCAAAAAAATAGAAAATATGTTCAATGAAGTAAAATAGCATTAAAACAATGCATTTTATCAAAAAATCTTCATTTTTTTGTTTTTTTACTAAAAAAAAATATCAAAAATATTTTGTGTAAAGAATTTATTCGTATATTTGCAACAAAATTCGGACTGATAAAGCACAACGAATGAAATAAAATACTGTAATATTTAAACCCGAGAGTAGTCAAATACCCCTGGAGATAATTTGAAAAATCGATTTTATAACTTTTTTAAATAACTTCTTTTTATTAATTTTAAAATTTTTATTAACATGAAGAAATTTACAATTTTGCTTTCAGCTATGTTTGCATTTAGTGCAGCATGCTTTGCAGACGATGTTAACACTGAGGAGATTAATCCTCAGGCTGCTGTTGACACTCAGATTAGTAACTACGATGGTGAAGGCTACTACCGTCTGAAGAACGCTTCTGGTCGTTATCTGAAGACTTTCGGTAAGGTGCTCGACACTACTTTCACTCCTGATCAAATTAGGATTTTCAACACTGCCCCTGCTCTTGAGATGGTTAATACTTACGAAGAGACTTTGAACGATCCTGGTACTATTTTCCACATCACTGAGGGTCAGAATGGTCTCGACCTCGGTTGCCAGTTCACTTCTCTCCTTAGCAACGAGAACTATGGTGGTATGATGGCTGCTCTTGTGTCTCTTGGCGTTGACCCAGCTAAAACTGACCCAGCTATCTCTATCATTCCTTCAGGTGTTGCTACTCCAAATGGTGGTGAATACTATCTGATTTCTACTTTCGAAGGTTTTGGCCCCGCTATTTACGAGGCTTATGAAAAGGCTGATGCTACTTTGAAGATTCAGTTGGAGAACTTTGCTTTTAAGGTAGGTATTCCTGTTGATCCTCGTACGGGCAAGCCATACATGGCAGGTTTGAAGAATGTTGATCGTCTCTATTTCACTGATGCTGCTGGTATCCTTGGTGATGAAGAGTACAATGCAGAAGTGGCTGGTGATATTGGTGCTTTCACAGTTAGCTATGAATACGCTGATCCAATTAACAACGTTATCGTGATTGATGCTGATGGTTTTGGTAAGAAGGTTCCAAATTGTCCAAACTCTCTTTGGGCTATCGAAGAACTTGCAGAAGAAGGTAACATCTTCGGTTTGAACGATGGTGCTCGTTATGACCGTGGTGACTATAACCAAGCTCCTGGATTCTATCAGACACTCTATGTTGATTTTCCATTTACAGTTTCCAATCTTAACCCAGACGTAAAGGTTTGGTTTGCTTCTTCAACAAATGCTGAGGGCACAGAACTAAATATGGAATTGCTCGAAGGTACTGTTCCTGCTGGTACTCCTGTAATTATTGAGTCTCCTGCTAAGGATCAGAAACAAACAGTTCTTGTTCCAGTTGTTGATGAGGATCAGGCTGCTCCAAAAGAAGGAAATCTCCTTGTTGGTACTATCATCCTCAACACTAAGCTCGGTATCGTATCTCATTCTGATGATGCAAGTTTCGCAGATAGTGATAGAAAGGAACAGGCTGCTTATGATCCTGCAACTATGTATCTCTTTGGTTTTGGTACTAGTACAGCTAATGCGGATTGGCTTGGCTTCTATCCTGGTGAGAATATTAAGTATCTCCGCAGCAACCGTGCATACCTTGATATGACACAAGTTCCTACTTCTGCTGGTATCAAGTTGAACTTTGGTGACAAGCTTGTTGACGCTATCGACGTTATCAACGCTCAGAACACTGTAAAGAACGTTTATGATCTCTCTGGTCGTCGCGTAGAGAACCCAACAAATGGTCTTTACATTGTAAACGGCAAGAAGGTTCTTGTTAAGTAATTTCACTTACTGAATTAAGAATTCCTTTTAGTCATTTATTCATTAACAAACTTCAAAAACAAATAATTAGAAATTATGAAGAAAGCATATATCGCACCAGAGTGCACAAATGTACAGATGCCAGAGAGCTTCTGCCAGTCATGGAAAATTGATGGTAGTGATACAACTACTTATCAGTATTAATTCTACGATTTTAGACTTATTCATTAAATAATGATGGCGGTTGTGGTTAATCTACAACCGCCATTTTTCTTACTTACACTTCTAAAACCCCATATTTGTTTTAGTACTGTCCCATAGTTTATCCTGTATATCCCCATAGTTGTTATAGTGCTTCCCCATAGTTATTTCAGTACATTCCCATTCTTCATTCCTTATGAAAGTTCTTATTATAGGTGCATCTTCAGGTATGGGCTTTGAATTAGCAAAGCTCATGCTTCAGGACGGACATACATTAGGTTTGGCTGCTCGTCGTACACAGCCACTTATGGTTTTACAAAGCGCTTATCCTCAACAAGTGAAAATTTCGGCTATTGATGTCACTGCAGATGATGCTCCACAAAAAATCATGTCGCTTATAGAAGAATTAGGAGGCATAGACCTTTATTTTCATTCTTCTGGCATTGGTAAGCAGAACTGGAAACTCGATGCTACGATTGAAGAGGCAACCCTCCGTACTAACGTACTCGGATTTATACAATGTATTGGAACTGCTTTTCGCTATTTTGCTTCTCGTCCTGAAGGTGGACATATTGCTTGCATTTCGAGTATAGCAGGGACAAAGGGATTGGGTGCTGCACCGTCTTATAGTGCAACAAAGGCATTTCAGAATTGCTATATCCAGGCTTTAGAACAACAGGCGAATATGCGACATTTGCCTATTCGCTTTACGGATATTCGTCCTGGTTTCGTTAATACAGCTCTTTTGAACGATTCCCATCATTATCCGATGCTTATTCAACCGGAGAAAGCCGCACAGCAAATCTACAAAGCTCTTCTGCGCAAACGTCATGTTCTTGTTCTCGATTGGCGATATCGGCTTCTCGTACCATTATGGAAACTTCTTCCTAATGCCCTTTGGAGAAGACTGCCGATTCACACAAGGGATGGGAATTAATGGGAATAATGAGATTAATGGGAATAATGGGAAGAGGTGGGAATACCTTTTTACTTTGATAACAAGGATTGATGCATTCCATCAATCCTTGTTATCATTTTCGTGACGCTTCATATATTCGCTTGGCGTCATGCCATATACTTGTTTGAAGCTGGTGGAGAAAGTAGATATGGATTTGAATCCAGTTGCCATGCTGACGTCGGTGATGTCGAGGTGCTTGGAAGCAAGGAGTTTGGCTGCTTGCTTCATGCGGATGCTACGCAGGAAATTTCCTGGTGTCTGACCTGTGAGGTCTTTGATTTTGCGGTGGAAGTGCACACGTGAAATGCCCACCTTGTCGGCAATGAACTCGATGTTCAGCTCTGTATTTGATAAGTTCTCGTTCACCACTTTCATGACACGTTCCATGAGGTGTTCGTCTGCCGATTGCACTTCCACATCGTCAATTTGTTCTTCGGTCTGCTGTTCGGTCTTGAACTTGCCTTGGAGCACATGACGTGAGTGGAGTAGATTGCTGATGGTGGAGCGTAATACTTCCATGTTGAAAGGTTTGGTGAGGTAGGCATCCACGCCGATGGAGAGTCCTTCGATGCGATCTTTGTCATCGCTCTTTGCTGTGAGGAGGATTACAGGGATGTGGTTGGTTAAGAAGTTGCTCTTCACTAATTTACATAGTTGAGTGCCATCCATCTTCGGCATCATCACATCGCTCACGATGATATCCACTTTCTTTGGATTCTGCTGCACAAATTCCCATGCCTCTTGTCCGTTCGCACATTCGGTGACGGTGTAGTCGGCAGACAATTCACTATGTACGTACTGGCGGATTTGTGCATCATCTTCCACGATGAGTACATGCTTGTACTTCGAAGCGTTTTTCTCTTCTGCGTTTTCCACAGGTAGTTGAGTGTCAAGCACTTCGGCAAGAGCTTGTGTCTCTTGTGAATCGATAGCAGTTTCTTCACTCTTGTCTAATGCAGTTGGCATTTCAATTGTGAACTGTGTACCTTGTCCTTTTGGATTGTCACTCACGGAGATGGTACCTTTGTGCAGTTCGATAAGCATCTTCGTGAGGTTGAGACCAATGCCTGTTCCCACATATCCGTTGTTGTACGTGTCAGAATAGAAGCGGTCGAACACTCGGTTTCGGTCTTCGTGTGGTATTCCGATGCCGGTGTCTGTCACTTTCAGCGTGAAATGATTGCTGTCGGTACTGCTGAGGTCCATGGTGATTTTCCCATTGTCGGGTGTGAACTTGAGCGCATTGGACAGCAGATTCATGATGACTTTATCGAAATTCTGCGTGTCAATGCAGACTGGAAATCTGTCGATTCCCTCATGCAGGAACTGCATGGAGATGTTACGTTGCTGTGCAGTTGCATTGAATAGCTCATGCAGATTTTGCAGGAACGGAACGAGGTCGGTTCTGCTGTAAGAGAGTTGGAACTGTCCTTTCTCGATTTTCCTTGCATCCATCAGCTGGTTGATGAGTCGGAGGATGCGTTGAGCGTTGAGATAGATGATGGAGTAGGAGCGATGTCGTTCCGTATCGCTGTCGTTCTTCATCAGTTTCTCCAATGGAGAAGTGATGAGCGTCATAGGTGTTCGGATTTCATGACTGATGTTCATGAAGAACTGCATTCGTGCCTCGTTGAGTTCTTCTTCCTGCTTGTGTCGTGCAAGGATTTTGCGTGCCTTTTCACGCTCACGATATTGCTGATAGAGGAAATAGGCAATAGCTAAGAGGATGAGGGCATAGATGAGCTTTGCCCAAATGGATGCGTACCATGCAGGATGAATCTGCACGACGAATTGTTTTTCTTCGGATTCCTGGTTGAAACTTTCCGCACGAACGGTGATGCGGTAAGTTCCCACTTGCATACTGTTGAATGCAATAAAGCTCTGACCTGGAGGCACTTGCTGCCATTCCCCATTGTTCACCTTATAATAATATCTGACTTGCTGTCCACCGATGAGCATCGATGTGAATTCGAGGGCAAAGGTGCGGTCGTTATGGCATAAGTCGGCACATTTCACTGAGTCAATCCAATTGTCCAGAATGACGTAGTGTCCCGACTTTTCACCTACATTCACCAGGTGGTTGTTCACGTAGAATCCTGTGAAGCGCAGTTCGAGTGGAGAGGTTTCGGCATCCGAATCCACGTGCTTCGGATTGAAATAGGTGATGCCGTTGATACCGCCAAAATAGATGTTGCCATTCATTGAAGCATGAGCTTGCGAAGTGAATTCGTTTCCCTGAATACCGTCGCCCACACGGAACACGCGGATGCTGTTGTCGGCAGGGTTGAGACAAGCCATACCATTGAGTGTTGAAATCCAAACTTTGTGTTTGACATCGATTTCAGCACTGCAAACCTTGTTGGATGGTAGTCCGTCGGCAGTGGAGAATAAGTTGCTGCTCAAGTCGATGCTGTTGACTTTTGCCAAGCCAGCATTGGTCGATGCCCAAATGGTGTTGTCGTCGCAAGTGATTTGGGATACGTTGATGCGTCCAAGTATTTTCTTCTCCCATCTCAGTCTGTTAGCGCCAGTGATGGTCAGCACTTCCATACCGTCGCTCGTGGCAAGGTACATCATGTTGTCTTTGATGAGGATGCCTGAGATGTAGGAGTTGTGGATGATGTTGAGTTCTGGGTCGTTCGTTCCGTTGTGGTAGTGAACGAGTTGCTTCGTCACCAAGTTGTAGCCATAGAGAAAGTCGCCGTTGGTGCACATCCACACCGTCTTGTATTTGTCTTCTGCAAGGGCATATACATGATGAATCGCTTCACCATCAGGTACCACGTCACCGAAGGCACGGCATTGGTGGGTGACTGGATTCATCAATGACAATTTGCCCAATGAACCGCCCAACCACAACTGCCCTTCAGAATCCTTGAGAATGCCTAAAATCGTTGGTGGTACGTTAGGCGTAGGAATGTAGTTCTGCACTCCGCTTGCTTGCGGTGCCTTGTAGTGTTCGGATTGTGTACCATCGGCATTGATGTGGTAGATTCCGCAGTTGTCGGTACACACCCATAATGAATTGTTCTCGGAATCGGGCAGGAGAGCGGTGACGCAGTTGGTGCCAATAGTGTTGCGTAGTGCTGAGCGACGTCCAATGTATTCGAAGTGAGAGGTGTTGTTTGGCTGGACGATGACACCTTTCCAATAAACGCCTACCCATTTGTTACCACTATAGTCGATAAGGAAATCCTTCACGTTCGATACGGCCAGGTTATAGTCGCTTGCCTTGATGCTGCTGAGCGTGGTCTGTCCTGTCTGTTCATCATACACTTGCAGTCCGTTGCCATCGGTGCAGAGGTAAATATGTCCCTTGTTGTCGCTTCGGATGTTGGAGATGAAGAAGTTGTTGTCAACTGATGGTACACGACTGAATTGGCGTGTCGATTCATCATAAACGAAAAGTCCGTCGCGCTCGGTACTGACATAGATTTTTCCTGACGAGCTCTCACAGATTTTTGTGGCGTTGCCTTGAATATCGATGGACTGAAGCAGTTTTTGGTTCTTGTCCAGAAGGTTTACAGAATTGTGGGAAAGCAACCAGATGCGATTCTTGCTGTCGTTCAGTATCTGGCGCATGTGGCCATGCTGACTAAGCCCTTGGTCGTATGTAGCATGGTATTGTTGCACGCCATCCTTGACGTTGTTGCTCTTCTTCAGTTCATACACACCATATCCAGCTGTGATGGCATAGATATTTCCGTTGTGCATGCGCGAGAGGGTAGAGATGTGGGCTTGGATGGTATCTCCCGCTGGATTGATGAGGGGAACAAAGTATAGGCGATTGGTCTTCACATTGAGGATTTGCATTCCATCGGTATCCAAACCAATGAGTATGGTCTGTGGGTTGATTTCCACCACGTCGGTCGCATAGTTGCTTCTCATGGCATAGTTTTCGGGCGCGTCCTGCGAATAGACGTTGATTTTTGCGCCATCGTAGCGGTTGAGTCCGTTGGTGGTGCAAATCCACACGTTGTGCCGACTGTCTTCGTAGAAAGATCGAATGCAGGTGTTGGAAAGTCCGTTATCGGAAGTGAATGAAATCACCCCCTGCGCAAAGCTATTGACGCATAAGATAGAAAGTATGCTAAGAATTACGCTGATTCTAAAAGGTTTCATTTGTGTTTATAAATAAGTAACAAGGTTGATATGGCAAAGTTACGAAAAATGCTTGATATGAAAAAGGAAAAAATGGAATATTTTATGGAATGGAGGGAGTTTGTGGATGATGGAAGTTTTGAGAATAATGGGATTTATGAAATGATTGAAAAACTAAACGACATTTTTTTTGTTTGCCAACGTGAATTTCATTAACTTTGTTGGCGAAAACTAACTAACACTATAGCAATGAAGCAAATAAACTTGTTTTTGGCACTATGTGCTTTTTCCCTCTGTTCCTTGGCTCAGACTGCCAAGGTGAGTGGCCCCGATGGCAAACTGGTCGTGAATGTTGACGTGAATGGTGGCAAAGCCACTTATTCGGTGAATTATGATGGCAAGACGGTGCTGGATGCGTCGCCACTTGGTTTTCAGGCCAACATTGGCGATTTCACCCGTGGCTTGAGTTTCGTGGATGCAAAGGAAAGCAAAGTGCATGAGCAGTATCAGATGAACCGCTCGAAATTCAGCTTTATCACTTACGATGCCAACGTGCTGAAAGTGAATTTGAAGAATGGCAAGAACGTGCCTTTCTGTGTCACCTTCCAAGTGTCGAACAACGACATCGCCTTCCGTTACGAAATGAATCGTGCGGGCGAAACAGGCTCAATCCGCATTCTCAGCGAGAGCACGGGTTTTGATTTCCCTACAAGCACCACCACGTTCCTCACTCCTCAGAGCGATGCCATGGTTGGATGGAAACGTACCAAACCAAGCTATGAGGAGGTGTATAAAGCTGACGAACCTATGACAACTCCATCTCAATTCAAGCATGGATTCACCTTCCCTTGCCTTTTCAAGGTGAACGGCAATGCGTGGGTGCTGGTGAGCGAGACGGGTGTCGATTCCAAGTATTGCGCGTCGCATCTCAGTGACATGAAGGGTGATGGACTCTACACCATCGCTTTCCCTATGGCGGAGGAGAACAATGGCAACGGCAGTGTGGAACCAGCCTTTGCACTCCCAGGTGCAACGCCATGGCGCACACTCACTGTAGGAACCACGCTCAAGCCTATCGTGGAAACAACTGTGCCTTTCGATGTGGTTCGTCCTCGCTATGAAACCACCAATGAATATCACTTTGGACGTGGCACATGGAGCTGGATTGTTTGGCAGGACGCTTCCATCAATTACGACGACCAAGTGCGCTATATCAATCTGGCCAAGGAAATGGGCTACGAATACGTGTTGATTGACAATTGGTGGGACACGAACATCGGAACGGAAAAGATAGAACGCCTTGTGGAATACGCTCAAAGTCAGGGTGTTGATGTTTTCTTGTGGTATAGTTCCAGTGGCTATTGGAATGACATTGTGCAGGGTCCTATCAATCGCATGGACGACCCTATCGTTCGTAAGCAGTGGATGCGCTGGATGAAGAAATTGGGTGTGAAGGGCATCAAGGTCGATTTCTTCGGTGGCGACAAACAGGAAACCATGCGCCTTTACGAAGCCATCCTCAGCGATGCTGACGACAACGGACTGATGGTCATTTTCCATGGTTGCACCTTGCCACGCGGCTGGGAGCGCATGTATCCTAACTATGTGGGCAGTGAGGCAGTGCTGGCTTCTGAGAACATGGTGTTTGGACAGGATTTCTGCGACAACGAGGCGTTCAATGCCTGTCTGCATCCGTTCATCCGTAATGCAGTGGGTTGCATGGAGTGGGGAGGATGCTTCATGAACCGTCGTTTGGCAAAGGGCAATAAGAGTGGCAACACGCGCCGTTCTACCGACTGTCTCGAACTTGCCACCACGATTCTCTATCAGAATCCTATCCAGAACTTTGCCTTGACTCCAGAGAATCTGCTCCCTGTTGAGGAGGGCGGTGCTCCTGAAGTGTCGATGAATTTCCTGAAGTCGGTGCCAACCACTTGGGATGAAACCCGATTCATTGACGGCTATCCTGGCAAGTATGTCATCATGGCTCGTCGTCATCATGCCGTTTGGTACATCGTCGGTGTGAATGCCACGGGAGCAAAGAAAAAGTTCACCATCGATCTCTCTTCCATCCTGAAGAGTGGCGATGCGGTTCAACTCTACACGGACAACCTCAAGAACCAAGACCCACGTTACGACAAGAAGCGCACCATCAGTGACCCTAAGTCGTTCACAGTGACAATGGACAAGAATGGTGGTTTTGTTATGGTGAAAGGGTAATTGTATCTTTCTGAATCTTTTTTTTGATGCAACTAGTTGCGCGAAGGCTCGCTGTTTCGATGGCGAGCCTTCGGCGTTTCTTCGTCGAAGGTTCGCAGGAACAACGCCGAAGGTTCGGCATTTCAGTACAATCAAAGAAATGATTTAGTACAATCAAAGAAGAGTGCCAGAACATTCGAAGTTAAGATATGAATTGAGCCCTAACTCGCTAATATATTAATGTGTATTTTCAAGGATTTGAAGCTCGTCTTTGAATGCTTGAATTTTTCATAATGCTTTCAATCAGTCGTATCAAGATGTAAAAAGATGGAAAATTCCTATTTTTAACAAAAAAAATATAATAAGATTTTCAGAAACACATATTTTTCCTTAAATTTGCGTCGTTTAACTTGATGGAGTATTGCCTAACAATCCTTTTGTCATTCATCCATCGGGAAAGACAAGAAAAAAATATTAATCATTTATATTACTAACTTAATTTTTTTTCCGCATGAAAAAGATTTTTACTCTTGCACTAACTGCGTTTTTCGCATTTGGTTTGAGCACTTTTGCTCAGGAAGAGGATGTGACGAGCTACATCGCCAATGCTGGCTTTGATGAGGACCTCACATTCCAATCTGACGGTACAATGAAGGAGGCTATTTCAACAGATTATACCTTCAGTGATCGTAGTTGGGCTTACGTAGCTGCGGACAGCACCGTGTATGCTCGTCCAAAGTCAACTAGTAGTCAAAACCGTCCTGATGGTAGAAAAATGGAAGCTGTCAATGGTTTCTTTGGCCAAATTCAGGGATGGACCATGGGTGACAAGTCTTACACAGGTAAGCTGTATTATCCTTATGGCACAGATGCTGCAGAATGGGTTTACTTCGGTTCTATTCCTTACGACTTGAAGGAACAAGCTATTCCAATCGCTGACGATGGTACTACTTATTTGACAGTGCCTGAAAAGCCTGCAGCTGACAATGGCGAGGACAACAAGGCATTCATTTATCTGCGTGCTGGTTGGGGTGGTACCGCAACCTACAAGCAGGTGGTAAAGCTCCCTTGCGCTGTTTATCGACTTGAATATTGGGCAATCAACATCAACCCAAAAGCTACAAATGGTGCAAACCTCTCTCGCGTTGTTTGCCGCAAGGACGAATTCAAGGATGAAACAGGATTCAACGACCAAGAATGGACCAAGCACGAAATTGAATTTACTCCAACTGCAGAATTCACTATCGAGTTCGGTTTCAAGTCTGAAGGTGGTTCAGGTAACAACCCATTCCTCTGCATTGACGGTATCAAGCTCTACAGAATTGGTGAAGCTAACGAAGAACAGTTGCTCACGGCTGACTTGACTGATGCAGAGAAGGCCATCACCGACATCGTTGACACAATTCCTGCACTCGAACCATTTGCTGGTGTTATCGACCAAGTGTTCGGTTGGTGCGAAGAGGCAGAAGATGCTGACGGTAAGGATGCCATCTTGGCTGCAATTCAGGACTTGAAGAACAAGAGAGACCTTCTCGTGGGCTTCTTGGATGTGATTGATGAGTATCAGGCATTGGAATCTAAGATTTTGGCTATAGCAGAATCTGGCAACCTGTATCCTGGTTACGATGCTCTCAATGCTAAGTATGAAGAGGTAAGCGAGGCTACAGAAACTGACGGCATCGAGGACTTCACTGCAAAGGTTGAAGAACTGAAGGAAGCTCTCAGGCAGTACTACTTCTCTCAGGAAGTATCACCTGAAAATCCTGGTGACTACACATTCCTCATCTCTTCTCCTTATTTCACCAAGCCAGTTGCTGACCCAACTCTCTCTATTGCAGAGGACAACTCAGCCATCAACTTTGTTGAATATCCAAATGTTGACAGCTACACAGCAGGTTCTGCTCCAGCTGATGGTAGCAACGAAGGCTGGTACATTGGTGTAAGTGGTGGCGACCAGCGCTTGAACTATGTTCAGGGTCGTGTTTGCTGGAATGCTTGGCGTACGGCAGCAACAGATGTTTCCATCAACCAAGACTTGACCGATATTCCTAACGGTTTCTACACAGTCAGCGCTGAAATGATTACTCAGCCTGATTATGTAAGCAACCAGCACGTATTTGCTAACTCTAAGATTCAGAAGGCAGAGTCTCCTGTTCTTACAGTTGGTAACTGGAACGACACCAACGATGGCGAATGGACTTACCTCACAACTGAGAAGGTACTCGTCAACGACGGTAAGCTCACAATCGGTGCAATCGGTTCCGCTCTTGATGGTAGTACAAACCAGACTGGTTGGTTCTGCGTAACTAACTTCCGCCTCATGTACTACGGTCCTGCAACTCTCGAAGACCTTCAGAACCTCTATCAGAACACTATAGCTGAGGCTAACGAGCTGAACAATGGTGTTTACTATGCTGCTGATAAGGCTAAGTTCGATTCTATTATTAAGGATTATAGCAGTGCAGCTGACGAAAGTGCAATCAATATTGCTCTCGACACTCTCAACAATGCTATGGCTGAGGCTCAGAAGTCAATTGACAAGTACAATGCTGTGATGGCAGGCTCGCTCAACGACCTCAAGACCAACGACTATTCCGCTAACCAGAGAACTGTGGCTGACGCTGCAATCAAGGTGATGGAAAGCTTGATGGCTGCTCCTGATGCTACTTACACTGAGATGGATTCTCTCACTGTATTCCTCCGCTACTATCGCGACAACTATCTCCCTGTTCTCGGCAATGCTGAATCTCTCACTCTCACTGACCCTATCGCAAATGCTGCTATGGATGCAACGATTAACGGTCAGTTAGCTAAGTTGGGTGCTATCACAACATTCCCTTCTACTGAAAAGCTCGATGAGTACATCGCTGAACTCAACAACGCAATCTCTGTTTGCAGTGGCGCTGAAATCATCATGAGCGGAGGTTCTGACATCACTTCGTTCATCGTGAACCCAGGTGTTGATGCATCAAGCAACTCTGCACAGCCTAATGGTTGGACTGTTGAATACACTAATGGTGACAAGGTTTCTACCACTTCTCAGGCTTACAACGGCAATAACTCAGACCGTTACCTCGACTCTTGGAACCCTAATGCAGGTAATGTTCGCTACGTAGGTTATCAGACTATCAGCAACATCCCTAACGGTGTTTACAAGGTAGGTGCTATGATGCGTGCTTCTGGTACTGTAGGTGCTGAAGGTGTTTACCTCTTCGGTCTCGACGGAAATGTAGGTACTCAGCAGATTGTTGTTGAAGAGGAAACTGTTGATTACATCACTCTCCCAGGCGCAGTCTATGCTCCAGCTCACATCCAGCCAACCAACTGGACTGAAGTAACTAAGTTGCTCAATGGTGAAGGCGGCGCTGAATATGCAGGAGACGGTACCGACTCTATCGCATACAATACCGATTCTTATGGTCCAATCTGGTACGAAGCAGCTGTTGCTTGTCTGACTTCTGAAACAGGTAGTGGTACTGATGAAGAAGAGGCTATCTACAATGCAAATGGTCAGAAGGGACGTGGTTGGTTCTACGTTGACGCTACTGTAACTGTTACCCAGAACACTCTCACATTCGGTGTAACTAACGACTCTATCCTCACAGCTGGCTGCACTGATACTGATGGCAAGCCATGTGTTCCATTCTCTGGTAACTGGTTCTCTGCTGACAACTTCACTCTCGAACTCATTCAGAACAATGACCCAAGCTTCAACCCTGCTACAGGTATAGCTTTGATTGAAGAAAAGAATGTTGCTCTCAAGCCTCAGGGCATCTACAACATTGCTGGTCAGCGTCTGAGCAAGCTCCAGAAGGGTATCAACATCGTTAACGGTAAGAAGGTACTCGTGAAGTAAGCTTCAAGCAAAAAACTAAAACCTCTAAAATAGGAAGCGGGTTGGTTCGAATGAGCCAACCCGCTTTCTATTGCTGGGATGTAAATGCAACACGAAAACTTGTTTTTGCCTTTGCTCAGCAATTTGTCAGGTGATTGTTTTGTCAATCCAATGAAAATGCGTAATTTTGAAACAAATACAAAATAAATATGGAAGTCATACAAAGTTTCACTATCGACCACACACGTCTGAAACCAGGCATCTATGTTTCACGCGTAGATAAGGGTTTCACTACTTTCGACCTGCGTATCACTGAACCCAATCAAGAACCAGCCCTTGCACCAGCTGCCATGCACAGTCTGGAGCACCTCATGGCTACGTGGTTCCGCAACAGCGAGGTGAAGGAGGATGTAGTTTATGTAGGTCCTATGGGTTGTCTCACAGGTATGTATATCATCATGACAGGAGAATACACCGTCGATGACATGCGCCGTCTTACCATTGAGTGCCTTCAGTGGATACTTACACAGGACAAAGTGCCTGCTACAGAGCCACAGACCTGTGGCAATTACTTGCTTCACGACCTGCCCATGTGTAAGTGGGAGAGTGCCCGCTATCTCGATCGCTTGCAGCACGATTTCCACAGCGAATACACGCAGCTGCAAGTAACTCTCGACGACGGACGTGTCTTTGCTGACGCATAGGCTGTTCAAAATTTCTGCATAATCACTTGATTTGTGTCAGAAATTGATGAGTGATGTGGAAGGATTTGTCTGCCATGTCAGTCCAGAAGTTCTCGTATTGCTGTTGGTGATGGTCGGCGCCAGGTGTATCACTGATGATGCGGAAACTGACGAATGGAACATGGTAGATGTAACAGGTTTGTGCAATAGCCACGGATTCCATATCCACAGCTAATCCTTCAGGAAAATTGCCTTTGATTTTGCTGAGTTCTTCCTGCGAACTGATGAACTGGTCGCCCGTGCAGATGAGTCCTGCATGGATGCTGGGATTATTGAGTGCTAAGGCTGCATCTACGAGTTTGCGGTCCGCCTCGAAATAGGTTGGCATTCCTTGCACTTGTCCCAGTTCGCAACCCATTCCGATGTAGAAATCGTGATGGACGGTCTTGGTGCTGACAACCACATCCATCACGTTGAGACAAGTGTCTATGCCTCCTGCCACGCCAGTGGAGATAACGCAATCGGGATGAAACGAACGAATCAGTTCGCTGGTGCCTACGGCAGCATTCACTTTTCCAATGCCGCACTGACAAAGCACAACGTCTTTGTCTTCCAACTTTCCAGCGATATAGTTGAACTGGTCTTTTACGCTTTTCTTATCTGTGAGGAGCGAGGCAATCTGTTTGTGCTCCGACTCCATAGCTGTCAGGATTCCTATTTTCATGTTATTATTTCTTATGTCTTGATGCAAAGTTACTGCTTTTTTCCTAATCAGTGCGATTTGTTTTGT
>CADBXS010000026.1:0-6073 GCA_902798705.1 uncultured Bacteroidales bacterium | reverse complement strand
GGTTCACAATCATTGTGATGAAAAGGGAATCGGGTGAAAATCCCGAACAGTCCCGCTGCTGTGATATTCCTTTTCTGTGCAAACGATTTGTGCCACTGAATGACAATCTTTTTGTTTCATTTGGGAAGGCTGTTTGCGCTGGGATTAAGTCAGAAGACCTGCCATTGCCAATGTTAAATGATCGCTTCGAGGAAAGGCGAGTTTAAAGCAAAAATCATTGAAAGGAAGTCGTTTTTTTATTCTTATTGCATTCTGTTTTGTTGCGTTGTCGGCAATGGCTCAGCAGTCAAGCCTCGAAGAGGAGCGCTTGGCGGATGATGCTTTGACTGATTCATTGGTTTTTCGCCTGGTACAGGTGGATGTGGATGGACACAAGACAGAGCGCAACATATTGACCATGAAGCCCGTTCAGCAGATGCAGAAGGCAGAGCTGGAACAATTGGGCATTCAGAACTTGGCAGATGCTGTGAAGAAATTCGCAGGAACGAATGTTCGAGATTATGGAGGCATTGGTGGTATGAAAACTGTTTCTGTCCGTAATCTCGGAGCGCACCACACGGCTGTGTCGTATGATGAAGTGACGGTCAGCAACACGCAGGCTGGACAGATTGATATAGGCCGTTTCTCGCTCGACAATGTGGAATCCCTATCGATGACTATCGGCGCAGACGACAATCTCATGCAGTCGGCACGTCACTATGCTTCGGCTGGCGTGTTGTCCATCTTGACAGAGCGTCCTCATTTCGATGCTGGAAAAGACTATGCCTTTCGTATTCGGCTGAAAGGTGGTTCGTTCGGACTCGTCACTCCTTCTTTGCGTTATTGGCAAAGAGTAGGGGAGCAGACTTCGTTGGCGCTGAATGGTAGTTATATGCGTGCGGATGGCGTTTATCCTTTCGTGTTGGTGAATGGACGGGAAAGGACGAATGAAAAGCGATATAACTCGGATATTTACACTTGGCAAGGCGAAGCAAATCTCTATCACACATTTGCAGATAAAAGTCAACTTGACATGAAAGCTTATTGGTTTTATTCCGAACGAGGATTGCCGGGTTCTGTCACCTTATATAATCCTGTGTCGAGGGAACGCTTGTGGGATGAGGATTTCTTTGCACAGGCGGTTTATCGGAAGACGTTTGGTGAAAAATGGAATTTGCATGCTCGCTTGAAATATACCCACACGTGGAACCGTTACGAGGACACGAATGTGAAATATGCTGGGGGCAAGCAGATTGATGTGAATCGGCAGAACGAGTATTATGCTTCAGCCACCTTGGGGTGGTCGCCTGTGGAAGCACTGCGAATTGCTTTGGCAGAGGATGCGTTCTACAATGATTTGCGCAACAATATCAATATCGGTAGTAATCCTGATTTTCCTTTTCCGAAACGAATTACTTCGTTGACTGCACTATCTGCTCAGTGGCATTGGGAGCGTTTGCATGTGGAAGGAAATGTGGTAGGTACCTATGCGCATGAGACGGTGGAAAATAATGAGAATCCCGCTGATAAGCATCGGTTGAGTCCCAGTGTTTCAGCCACTTACCGTTTGCTGCCGAACGAATCGCTGCATCTACGAGCAATGTGGAAGAACACCTTCCGTATGCCCAGTTTCAACGACCTCTATTATCTCCGCATAGGTAATTCGGGTCTTCGTCCTGAGAAGGCAACTGAATATAATGTGGGATTGACATGGAGTGGGAAACCTTTTCAGGCTGTGAAATATGTTTCTGCCACGGTAGATGCCTACTATAACGATGTGACGGATAAGATTGTTGCTTTTCCTACTACCTACGTTTGGAAGATGGCAAATTTTGGAAAGGTGAAAATCAAAGGTATTGACGTGACGCTTGCCACGGAGGTGCCAATATATAATAATAAGGTGTCGGCAATCCTCATGGGTGCATACACTTTTCAGGAGTCACTTGATAAATTGGAGGCGTCGGCTTCTTACAACAAGCAGTTGCCTTACACGCCGAAACATAGTGGAAATGCCTCGCTGCTGATTCGTAATCCTTGGGTGAACCTGGGATATAGTGTGCTTTTTCAGGGTGAGCGATGGAGTTCTTCACAGCAAACGGCGCAGTATAAGTTGAAGGCATATAGTGAGCATACACTGACGCTGAGCAGAGAATTTCGCTTCAGGTCGTGCCAGTTGAATCTCTCGGGAAGTATTCATAATCTGTTCGACAAGCAGTATGAGATTGTGAAATACTACCCGATGCCTGGACGCTCCTTCAGTTTAATTGGAACAATTAACTTTTAATACATATTATCAACTAAACAAACAAAACAATGAAACTCAGAAGTTTACTTTTGTCAGCACTTTGTGCTGTGGCAGTGACTGCAGGATTCACTTCTTGTAGTAGTGATGATGACGAATGGGACCCAAAGAAGGAAGGTTCAAAAATCAACATGGTTGAAACCCGTGCATTCGTTCTGAACGAAGGTGCACAGTCTCATAACAATGCGGGTATTACTTACTTCGATTGGAAGCAGGATACCACTTTCACTAAGGACTTCTTCTATACTCAGAATGGAAGAAATTTGGGTGATGTAGGTCAGGACATTATCGCAGGTGAAGATGACTACCTTTATGTAGTTGTTTCTGGCTCCAGCTATATTGCCAAGCTTAACAGCGTGGGTGTGGAAAAGGCTCGTGTGGCTTTCGATGAGAAAAACGGTGAACCTCGTTATGCTGTAGAAAAAGACGGTTATCTTTATGTCACTTCATACGGCGGCTATGTAGTAAAGGTAAAAACTTCCGACATGACGATTGCTGGTTCAGTAGCAGTAGGTGCGAACCCTGAATACATCATCGAAAAGGATGGCTTTATCTATTGCACCTGCTCGGGTTGGGGTAAAGACAAACGTGTGGCTTATATAGACACAAAGGATTTTTCCAAAGCTAATTTCTATGAAGTGATGGACAACCCAGACCGTATCATCAAGGCTAACAACAGAGTCTTTGTGCAGGGTTATGGCGCAGATTGGGACTATCCTTGGGGTGAGCTCAATCTTTCTACGGGCAAATTTACTCCTATTGGAAATGCTTCGTCTTGGACTGAATACGACGATGTGATTTACTTGGTGAATTCTGTAACTGACTGGAGCACATACACAACCACGAATTACTTCTTTACTTATGATGCCAAGACAAGTAAGTTGAACGAATGGAAATTGTCGGGTGCTCCTGCTGCTCTCGCCAGCACTTCGGTTTATGGTATGAGCACCAACAAGAAGACAGGTGACATCTATATCATGACTACCGACTTTGTGAACAATGGTAAAATTTATCATGTGAAGAAAGATGGTACTTTCGTGAAGAGCTTCGACTCTACAGGTGTAAACCCTCGCAAGATTGTCTTCTTCGATTGATAACCTTTTTCCATGAAGTTGATTTTTAAACTTTTTTATCTCTCTATCGCTATCCTCACTTCGTGCTCGGGCGGACAAAACCGCTCGGCACGTGAGGATGGTGATACTTTGCATCTCAAGTATGCTGAACACCTCACCATTGTTCAGTATGACGATTATACACAAGTGGAACTTGCCGACCCTTGGAACCACGGTAAGATTCTACACACTTACCTCTTGGTTCCAGCCCATCAAGAGTTGCCAACTCATCTTCCCAAAGGCACCGTTCTTCGCACGCCGTTGCAGAAGAGTGTGATTGCCACGAGTGTGCATTGTGGACTCGTCATGTCGTTTGGCAAGAAAGAATGTATCGGTGGTGTGTGCGACTTGCAATACATCAATCTGCCTTGGATTCAGCAGCAATGCAAGCTGGGAAACATAGCAGATTGCGGTAGTGGCTTAGGTCCCACCGTAGAGAAAATCATCGACATCCAGCCCAACGCACTTTTCCTCTCACCTTTCCAAAACAATGGTGGTTACGGCAGAATGGACGAATTGGGCATTCCCATCGTGGAAACTGCCGACTACATGGAAACTTCCGCTCTCGGACGTGCCGAATGGATGCGATTCTACGGCATGTTGTTTGGGGCAGAGCGAGAGGCTGATAGCATTTTCTCGGCTGTTGAAAAGCATTATCTGGAACTGAAAGCACTTGCAGCACAGGCCGACGAGCGCCAGTCCGTGATGATGGACAAGCAGACTGGGTCTGTGTGGTATGTGCCTGGAGGCAAAAGCACAATTGGCAAACTGATTGTGGATGCGTCGGCACGCTATCCGTGGTCAGAGAACGACAATAGTGGTTCTGTCGCTCTTCCTTTCGAGAGTGTGCTCGAAAAGGCACAAAAGACGGACGTCTGGCTCTTCCGCTACAACAGTCCTCAACCTGCCACTTTTGCTTCGCTCCTCTCTGAAAACAAAGGATATGCGCAATTCAAGTCGTTCCAAAATAAGGAGGTATATGGTTGCAACACAGCCACTTCCACCTTCTACGAGGACACGCCTTTCCATCCCGACCTCCTGCTTCGCGACTTCATCATCATCACGCACCCATCTGTAAAGCACTTGGGTGAAACCACCTATTTTAAGAAAGTAACGAAATGAAAAAAGGCGTTCTCTTTTGTGTGCTAATGGGCTTGTTGGTAGTGTTCCTCTTTGCTATCAACTTGCTTGTGGGTGCTGTGGATATTCCTTGGAACGAAGTGGTGAATATCCTGATGGGGAACGATTCCGAACACCTTTCTTGGCAATACATTGTGTTGCAAAGCCGTTTGCCTCAAGCCATCACCGCCATGCTTTGTGGTGCCTCACTTGCTGTGAGCGGTTTGATGCTTCAGACGGCCTTCCACAATCCTCTTGCGGGTCCTTCTGTCTTCGGCATCAATAGCGGAGCCTCCTTGGGTGTGGCACTCGTCATGCTGTTTCTTGGTGGAAGTATCACGACGGGCAGTTTTTCCCTCACAGGTTTCTTTGCCATCCTTTTTTCAGCCTTTGTCGGTGCCATGCTGGTTATGCTACTGATATTGCTTTTTGCCACAGTCGTAAAAAACAATGTCATGCTCCTCATTGTCGGCATTATGATTGGCTATATCACTTCTTCCGCCATCTCCCTGTTGAATTTCTTTGCTACGGAAGAAGGTGTGCAGTCCTATATGGTTTGGGGATTAGGTAACTTCGGCGGCGTATCGATGGAGCAAATGCCATATTTCGTTGTCATTTCCTTCATCGGACTTTTTGCATCTATCTTGCTCATCAAGCCACTCAATGCCATGCTACTCGGAGAGGCATACGCCGAGAACTTAGGCTTCAATACACTGCGGGTTCGCAATTATCTTCTTTTTGTCACAGGCATCCTTACCGCCACCACCACCGCTTTCTGTGGTCCTGTGGCATTTATCGGTTTGGCTGTTCCTCACATCGCTCGTATGTTGTTAGGTACAGAGAACCATCAATGTCTGATGCCTGCCACGATTGTGACCGGTGCTGCCGTTGCTCTATTAGCGAACCTCCTTTGTGTCTTGCCAGGCGACAAGGGTATCATCCCCCTCAATGCCGTCACTCCAATTATTGGCGCCCCTGTCATCATCTATGTCATTGCCCATCAGCGTCGCAATGCCACTTCCGATTCCCTCTGATTCTTTTCCCCGTTCCTTGTTGCCATTTTACGTCCCCAATCTCGCAAAAGTGAATCCCCATAGTCGCGTGCGGTACTGTCCCATAGTAGTTCGAGTGCCGTCCCAATGGCGTTTTGGTGCAGTGCAAGAGCGGATTCGCTGAAGCGTTCATTTGCTTCAACTTGTAGTTCGAGGGCTCGTTGTCGAATCGGCGAGCGTTCGGCGTTGCGATGGCGAGCCTTCGCCGGAACAATGCCGAAGGTTCGGGCAACTAGCTGAAACGAATGAACGGTTCGGCATAGCCAAGTGACAGCGCCAGTGCGTCCGAAGCGTGGCGGCCCCCCTGCTGCAAGCCTTCCCTAATAATATAATAAGGTATAGCTTCTTTCCAATCTTTCCGTTTTTCTTTCCGAAAGGGGCTTTTTTCGGTTTTTCGTCAAAAAAGTCCTTCCAAAATTTGCCTGTTAATGAAAAAGGTCGTACCTTTGCACTCGCTTTCGGGAAAAGGAACGACGACCGGGGGTCCTTGGGACCTGCGGGAGTTTTTT
>CADBXS010000025.1 GCA_902798705.1 uncultured Bacteroidales bacterium | reverse complement strand
ACCAGCAGGAACAGCACGTAGCCGCCGTCAAGAGCCGGTATGGGAAGAATGTTCATAAAGGCCAGTATGATGCTGATGAAGGCGGTGAGCTCCCAGAAGCGCTGCCAGTCCCATGTGTCGGGGAAGATGTTGCCGATGGCGATGAATCCTCCTACACTCTGAGCTCCCTTCTTGGTGAACACGTATTTGAGGTCGTTGACATAGCCTTTCATGGTTTCCCAGCCGTAGCGTATGCCCGCAGGGAAGGATGCGAAGAAGCCGTATTCCTTGGTGGATATCTTGTAGTCGGGCATCTTGTTGATGAATCCGAAGGTAAATTCGGGTGAGAGCACTGCCTGCATGGTGCGAATGGAGTCTTGGTTAGCAGAAACAACTCCGACTTGGATGGTGCGATGACGTAGGCTGTCGGCTGCTGTGGTTTCTTCGTTCACTCCTTCCTTGAGTTCGAGGATGGCAAATTGGAGGTCGTTGTAGTCGTCGATGTCCTTGTCGTTGATTCTCACGATTCTGTCTCCCTTCTTGAACTGCAGTTTTTCGGCAGTGGATTGTGGCATGACGCTATCGATGCAGAGAGGGATACGCTCGGAGGCATAGACGGGCTCTTCGAGCATTTCGAGCATGTTCATTTCTCCCGACAGGGGAATGTTGACTTTCTTTCCGTCGCGAAGTACGACTGCGTTCTTGGCGTTGGACAGATCGCGAAGGTTGGCGGCTTTCCAGAACTCAAACTGCTTGTCGTCGGCACTCAGGATGATGTCGCCATCGCGGAAGCCGTCGGCCTTTGCCTGTTCGTTGAACTTCATGCCGTAGGTCAGGTCTTCCGACTTGATGTACTGCTGTCCCCAGGTGTGGAGCACCATGGCGTAGATGAAGAAGGCGACGATGAAGTTCATGATGATGCCTCCCAGCATGATGAGCAGGCGCTGCCAAGCTGGCTTGGTGCGAAATTCCCATGGCTGAGGTTCTTGCTTCATCTGCTCGGTATCGAGGGATTCGTCTATCATACCCGATATCTTCACGTATCCGCCCAGTGGAATCCAGCCTATGCCGTATTCGGTGCCCTGGTATTCATATTCCTCGTATTCCTTTTCCTTTCCCTTGTCGTCTTTCATCACTTTCTTGACTTTGGGAACGGGCTGCTTGCCTATCAACTTGCGAAACCACTTGTCGTAGGTGGAGAAGAGATGGAATTTGGTGTCGAAGAAGAGGTAGAATTTTTCGACACGGGTACCAAAGAGCTTTGCGAAAAGAAAGTGTCCTCCTTCGTGCAGGACTATCAGGAGTCCCAGCGATACGATGCACTGAAGTATTTTTATCAGAATTATCATTGTAAATAAAAGGTCTCACACCCAACCCCAGGACCCCTCCAGCTCCCCTGAGAGGGGAGAGACAGGGAGAGGGGAGTAGGTAGTTTGGATAATTAAAAATTATTAAAATGGCCTGAACCTCAACTTTAACCCTAAGCTTCCATACGGATGGCTGTTATTGTTATTGTTGAAAATGAGCGGTTATTGTATTCGTTAAATTCTTCATTTAGATGAGCGATGCGGCGTATGCTCGTGCCTCTTGGTCGGTGAGGAGATAGGTATCCAGTTCCGATTCTTGGGAGAAAGGCACATGCTGCATGGTTTTGTGTATGATTTCTGCTATGCGTGTGAACGAAATCCTGTCTTCGATGAAAGCCCTGTTGACGATTTCGTTGGCTGCATTCACGATGCAAGGCATGTTTCCTCCACGCTGGAGTGCGTCGTAGGCAAACTGTAAGCATGGGAATCGCTTTGTGTCGGGTTTCTCGAAGGTTAGACTCTTCAGGGAGAAGAAGTCGAGGCGGTCGAAGTCGGAATGCAGTCGGCGAGGGTAGCTGAAGGCATATTGGATAGGCAGGCGCATATCGGGCACTCCTAACTGCGCTTTCACGGCTCCGTCTTCAAACTGCACCATCGAATGTATCACGCTCTGCGGATGCACCACCACTTGTATCTGCTCGGGCTTTACGCCGAAGAGCCATTTGGCCTCTATCACCTCGAATCCCTTGTTCATCATGGTGGCGGAATCGATGGTGATTTTTGCTCCCATGTTCCATGTGGGATGGGCAAGTGCCTGTGCTTTCGTCACGCTTTTCAGGTCTTCTTCAGAATAATGACGGAATGGTCCTCCTGAAGCTGTCAGGAGAATCTTCTCGATAGGATTGCCAGGTTCCAGACACTGGAAGATGGCAGAGTGCTCGGAATCGACAGGAAGGATGGGAATCTGATACTCCGATGCCAGTCGGTTGATGAGTTCGCCTGCCACGACGAGCGTTTCCTTGTTGGCAAGCGCAATGATTTTCTTTGCCTTGATGGCACTGATGGTCGGTCTCAGTCCTGCAAATCCCACCATGGATGCCAAGACGATATCGACGTTGTCGTCCTGCACCACGTCGCACAGGGCATCGGCACCTGCATATACCTTGATGGGCAGATTGGACAATGCTCTCTGCACGGCATCGTAGTGCTGCTCGTTGGCTATGACCACCATTTCGGGCTGAAACCTGCGAGCCTGCTGTATGAGTAGTTCGACATTGTTGTTGGCTGTGATTACGTATGCTTCGAAGAGGTCGGGATTGGCTTCTATCACATTCAGTGCCTGTGTCCCGATGGAGCCGGTCGAACCGAGTATTGCTATTTTCTTCATATTTCTGTTATAAATCCAAGAGACCTATGGGAAGGTCCATTGTCATCGTTCGTTTTTCATGGTTAATATCCACGATGAAAGATTCTTGTGCTGGCACAAGTGCTTCATCGCCGTTATCCCTCTCTACAACAAAGAGCCAGTTGTCGGTCTTGTCGTCAATATCTGTGATTTCGCCTATTTTCTCGCCCTGCTCATCAAGCATCGTGAAACCGATGAAATAATTGAGCGACATTTCGTCGGTGCCTGCTTCCTGTGCCTTCGACTTCTCAAAATATACATCGCATCCCACAATCTGTTGGGTTTGCTCTGCGGATTCAATGTGGTCGAACTTCATCAAGGCAGAGGCACTGGAGCGGAATCGGTATTCTGAAATGAAAAAGGGAACGAGAATGCCATCCACATCGATGATGAGATAGTCAGCATCTGTGGTGTCGAAAATGTCATCGGAAAAGTTGAACACAACTTCCCCCTGCAAGCCATGGGCTTTTGTGATGGTTCCTATATTATAAACGTCAGAATACTGTATCATTGCTTGAAGATGTCCTTGTCAGCTGATTCTTGTGATGTTGGCACCAAGAGCCGTGAGACGAGCCTCTATGTTCTCGTAGCCTCGGTCTATCTGCTCAATGTTGCTGATCATGCTTTTTCCCTTTGCACTCAGTGCTGCAATCAGCAAGGCGATACCCGCACGGATGTCGGGAGATGTCATGCGAGAGCCCTTCAGCTGGAAACGGTGGTCGTGGCCTACGACAACAGCACGGTGAGGGTCGCAAAGTATGATTTGAGCACCCATATCGATGAGTTTATCCACAAAGAACAGGCGACTCTCAAACATCTTCTGGTGTATCAGTACGCTACCCTTGGCTTGAGTGGCAACGACAAGTAGCACACTAAGCAAGTCGGGTGTGAGTCCAGGCCATGGAGCATCGCTAAATGCCATGATGCTGCCATCCATGAAAGATTCCACCTCGTAGTGCTCCTGCTTTGGGATAAATATGTCATCGTTCCGTCGCTCCATCTTCACACCGAGACGAGCAAACATGTCGGGGATGATGCCCAAGTTGTCGAACGACACATTCTTAATGGTCAATTCGCTTCCCGTCATGGCAGCCATACCAATGAAACTGCCCACTTCTATCATGTCGGGCAACACGGTGTGCTCTGTGCCATGCAACTGATTCACTCCCTCGATGGTGAGAAGATTGGAGGCGATACCCGAAATCTTGGCACCCATACGGTTGAGCATCTTGCAGAGTTGCTGGATATAGGGTTCGCAAGCGGCATTGTAGATGGTTGTAGTGCCTTTGGCAAATACTGCTGCCATGATGATATTGGCAGTACCAGTCACGGAAGCCTCATCGAGCAACATGTATTTGCCTCGAAGTTCTTCAGCCTCCAGCTCATAGATGTCGCGCTCATAGTTGATGTTGAGCCGTGCACCCAACTCCTGCACACCGAGGAAATGGGTGTCGAGACGGCGACGTCCAATCTGGTCACCACCAGGCTTTGCTACCAGTGCTTTGTGGAAACGACCAAGTAGCGGACCAAGCAGCAGGATGGAGCCACGAAGCGCTGCACAGCGCTGCACAAACTCATCGCTGTGCAGATAGTCCATGTCGAGCGTCTCGGCTTGAAATTTCCATGAGTTATCATCCATTTGCATCACGCTCACTCCCATCTTGCTCAACAGCCCAATCAAATTGTTCACATCCAAAATGTTAGGCACATTGTGTATGGTGACAGCCTCCGACGTGAGCAAGGTGGCACAAATCACCTCCAGTGCCTCGTTCTTGGCACCTTGTGGCGTGATTTCGCCATGCAACTTTTTTCCTCCTTCTATGATAAATGAAGCCATAGACTTACTTTTTCTTCTTTTTCTTGCTTGGAGTCATCTGCTGCACATCGTTCAGGATTTCTCCGTCGCTCATCATTTTCACTTCGTTAGGCAGCAGGCTCACCTTTCCTTCTGTATAGTTGGCAATGTCGTCCAGCACCTTCTCGTTGTTCATTGCATCACGGTTCCAACGTCCCAAACTGCGCTTCATTTGGTTGGCAATCTGCTCTGTCAGAGCCATACGCTCATCTTCATCCTCAATTTCATTGAGCTTCTTCGTGAGTCCCTCAATGATAGCTCCATAGTGACGTTTTGCAATGCGTTTCTGAGGGTAGGGGATGCGTTCATGATTTGCCTTCGTATCCTCCAGCTTCTCAATGCTCACTGGATATTCTATGTCGAGTTCGTAGTTGGCGATAGCGGCAAGGTGGTTCCACAACTTCTGGCGGAAGTCCTCCGTATCGCCATGATGCTCTACCATGTTAGCCATCAGGGCAACAATGGTGTTGGCACAACGCTGACGCTCGTCAGGGTCTTCTATCATTTTGGCATGTTCCACCATCTGCTGCACACATCTTCCGTACTCAGGCAATAATAACTGTTCCCTTTCCGTGTTGTAATCCACTGCTACTTTTTCGTTACTCTTGATTGCTTCTTCTTGTATCATATTTTATAATAACTTCTTACTTTTTGTTGCCACAAAATCCTTCAGATAGAAAGGTTCGAAATATGCCACATCCTCAAAATCCGATTCCACAAATTTCTTCTCTGCCAACGGAAACATGTTCTTAGCAAGTGGCTTGACACCATCGATGAAATGTGCATTTTCGTGATGAATCAGTGCTTTGCACTTCTCAGCTCCGTTTCCGAAGAAATACACAGGATGTGCATCCAGCAGTTCCTTCATGCTGTTTTCTTCTATCACCATTGCTTTCGTCTCCATCACCGTCTTGAGGGCTCTTGTGAAAACGGAAGCATACACCTCCATCCGTCGAGCGTCAATCATGGGGCATATCAGTGCATCGTCGGGCAATTCCTCCTTGATCAGGACTGGTACGCAGAGCACTTGCAAGGTGGGCAAAGCTATCAACTTCAAGTTTCGAGCATAGCAAATGCCCTTTGCCATCGACACACCAATGCGCAAACCGGTGTAGGAACCAGGACCGCAGCTCACTGCCACTGCATTGAATGGAATGCCATGATTATCCGTAAACGATAGCGCCTCATCAACCATTGTGCCCAGTTTCGTGGCATGTGATGGACCATCGAAATCCTCCTCATGGAAGATGTTGGCACCATTCTCACTAACACTCACAGAACAACAGTCGGTCGATGTCTCTATATGTAAAATGACTGACATATTTACTTTCTATTCTATCGTAAGAAAACAATTATTTCACCTTAAAAAGGCAATATAATTTGCAAAATTACGACATTCCAATGAATTTTCACTATTTTTGCATCAAAATTCAGACTGAATAATACATTATTTAAGATTTCATCGCTATAATTTTTCCAACAAAACAACAATTAAATAAATATAATGATACAATCGATGACAGGCTACGGAAAGAGCGTAGCAAACTATCAGGGAAAGAAAATCCATGTCGAAATCAAGTCGCTCAACTCTAAGGCTCTCGACCTTTCTACACGCATTGCACCTCTCTATCGCGAGAAGGAAATGTGGATTCGTCAGCGCATTGCAAAAGAACTGGAGCGCGGAAAAGTTGATTTCTCCCTTTGGATTGAGAAGAATGAAGCAACACTTGCCACACCTATCAACCGTGCTGTGGTAACAAACTATATCCAGCAAATCCAATCCATCTGCCAGGAACTCTCCATCGAGGATCCTGAAGAGCATCTTATTCCAACCGTGCTTCGCCTTCCCGATGCTATGACACTCGCTGAAGCAGACGAGTTGTCAGAGGAGGAATGGGGCGTTGTTACTGTTGCCATCGACGAAGCCATCTCACAGCTCGTAGCGTTCCGTAAGCAGGAAGGCGAATCGCTTGCCAAGACTTTCAACGAGAAAGTTGATAACATCGAAGCTCTGCTCCACAGCATCGAACCCTACGAAACGGCACGAGTGGAAAAGATACGTGAGCGCATCATCACCAATTTGCAGAAAATATCCGAAGTGGAATACGACAAGAACCGCCTCGAACAGGAAATGATTTATTACATCGAAAAACTCGATATCAGCGAGGAGAAGCAGCGTCTTGCCAACCACCTCAACTATTTCCGCGAAACCATGCGCGACGGACATGGACAGGGAAAGAAACTCGGATTCATCGCTCAGGAAATGGGGCGCGAAATCAATACCACTGGTTCGAAGAGCAACCTTGCTGAAATGCAGAACATCGTCGTGAAAATGAAAGACGAACTGGAGCAAATCAAAGAGCAAGTGCTCAATGTCATGTAAGATAATTCTTCACTCGTTTAACGTTTAATGTTTAACGTTTAACGAAGTTAGAAGGAAAAGCGTGGAGATAAGAACAAAGGACAAAGAACAAAGGACATGCCTGTACCTTGTAAATTGTACTTTGTACTTTTTATGATTTTTAACTTTTCACTTTTCAAGAATCCTTTTAAATCCTTTAAATCCCTGATTCATTTTTCACTTTTAACTTTTCACTTTTAACTTAATTATGCAAGGCAAACTCATCATCTTCAGTGCACCTTCAGGCTCAGGGAAATCTACCATCATCCGACATCTGATGGATTCTGGGCTCAACCTCCATTTCTCCATTTCTGCCACCAGTCGTCCACCTCGTGGCACCGAACAGGATGGAGTGGAATACTTTTTCCTTTCTCCAGAGGAGTTTCGACAGAAAATCGAAAACGATGAATTTCTTGAGTACGAGGAAGTGTATGAGGATCGCTTCTATGGCACACTCAAGTCGCAAGTTGAAAAGCAACTTTCAGAGGGGCAGAATGTAGTCTTCGATGTAGATGTTCACGGTGGAATGAATATCAAGGCTTACTATGGAGAACAGGCACTCAGTGTATTCATCCAGCCACCCAGCATCGAAGCCCTTCGCCAGCGACTCGAAAACCGCGGAACTGATGCACCCGAAGTTATTCAAAAACGTATCGAACGTGCTGAATACGAACTCACATACGCCGATAAGTTCGATACTGTCGTTATCAATGACGATTTAGAAACTGCTAAAGCTGAAGCACTCCAAAAAGTGAAAGAATTTCTTTCATAATAGTCCTTCATTTTAGTTCAATAAGTTTTGAAGATGCGTATAGGCATTTACGGCGGTTCTTTCAACCCCATCCACAGAGGGCATGTTTCTCTTGCTCGCGACATCTGCCAAGCGGGACTTGTCGACCAAATATGGCTCATGGTGTCGCCACTCAACCCTCTTAAGCAAGACCAACAGAGCGATCTTCTCCACCATTCCCTCCGCTTCCAAATGGCAGAGTTGGCACTGGCAGAGGAGCCACAGCTTTTTGCATCTGATTTTGAAATGCAACTGCCCTTACCTTCTTATACCATCAACACCCTTCACTCGCTCCGTGAAGCATACCCTCAGCATGAGTTTGTTCTCATTGTTGGTGAGGATAATTGGGAGCGTTTCCATCAGTGGTATCGTGCAGACGAAATCAAGCGAGACTACGACATCATCGTTTATGGCAGGAGAGACAACAGGGCAGGGGATAAAGTTGATGCACAAGAGACGAAAGTGCAAGTCTATCCCCATGGAAAACGGAAACGCACTCTTCGCCGCAAATTCCTGCTTTATCCCATCTCCAGCACAAACATACGCCAGGCACTGAAGGACAATAACATATCATTTGCGTCCGATTGGCTCCATCCTGCCGTCCTTCAGTTTATCCTGGATCATCACCTCTACGGAGCTTCATTTCAACCCTAATATATCACCATTTTATTTTTATTGGGGATTTACAATATTTTTAATGGGGACGTACTGAAGTTTGTCCCCATTGTTGTTTAAGTGAATCCCCATAGTGGTATGAGTAGCGTCCCATAGTTACATGAGTAGCGTCCCATAGTTGCGTGAGTACTGTCCCATTGTTATTTGATGAATTGCTACGTTTTTATATTTATGGAGGCGTTTTTAGCTGTTTTCTGTGATTTTTCGGCTGAAGACTGACGAGAGAGTCAAAAAAAATGCGTAAGTTTGCATCATGAAAGCAGTCGGACGGTTTGTCGCTGGTGGAGTAGGAGGGGGCTATGCCTCTTCCGAGCACGAGAGGAAAGTCCGGGCAGCGCAGGGCATCCCACTTGCTAATTTACAAGTGGTCGGTGACGGCCAAGTAGTGCAGAAGAAAATAACCGCCACCCTCGAAAGTAGAGTGTGGTAAGGGTGAGAAGGTGGGGCAAGAGCCCACCAGCGGTGTGGTGACATATCGGCTGTGCGCCTTGGGAGCTGCAAGTTCGTGTACACTGTCGATGGCGATGATGCGTATGCTTCGGTGTGGGCATTGTTGCTGATGAGGGTTGCCCGCCCAAGACAGGGGGTAGGACGCTGGAGACGTGCGGTGACGCACGTTCTGGATAAATGACAAACGCCTGAGCCTCTTAATTTGACCTCCGCCTTGCATGAAGTCTCGCTCAGGCACAGAACCCGGCTTATAGGCTGACTGCTTTCTTTTCTTTTTGTAAATCAACGGAATGATGAAAAGGATATTTGCAATACTATTCGCTATGCTGAGCACCTTGGTTGTATCTGCTCAGCGTCCATTCGAAGGTTTTTTCACGAACGATGAACTGGATTTGCGCTGCCAGTTGAATCTCTATGCCGATTCCATCCCTGTACCAGGACTCGAAATGGATAATTGTTATGGTTACTTGCAGGGGAAAATCAATGGTACCTGGGTGATTCTGAAAATCAAGGAAATGGACGAGAAATCGGCTTTGGTACGTGCCGTTTCAGACCGCGGTAGTGACGGGCAAGACGTGAAGATAGTGTTGACCGAGAGCGGAGTGAGCATGACATTGGTGAACGATAATAACATGAAAGCCATTTCAGGCAAGAAATATGTGAAGATGCCAAAGCCATTCAAGTTGGAACGAATGCAGAGCGGTAAGAAATGATGAGTGATATTCTTCTATTTTGTTTTATTCATTCATGCTAAATGGTCAATTCAGAGGAACTTCTTTCTGCTCTCAATGAATCGCAACGCAAAGCAGTGGAATGGTGCGACACGTCGTCCTTAGTGATAGCTGGTGCCGGTTCTGGAAAAACACGTGTACTCACCTACAAGATTGCCTACTTGCTGAACCAAGGATATGAACCTTGGTCGATTTTAGCATTGACATTCACCAACAAGGCTGCTGACGAAATGAAGGCACGCATCGCTGCATTGGTAGGCGACCAGCGTGTGGACCACTTGTGGATGGGAACATTCCATTCGGTATTCCTCAGAATTCTCCGCTATGAGCACGAGTGTTTCGGCTTCTCTTCGAACTTCACCATATACGATGCTGCCGATAGCAGGAACCTCATCAAAGCCATCATCAAGGAGTTGCAGTTGGATGACAAGGTGTATAAGCCTGGCACGATTCAGAGCCGTATCAGTAATGCCAAGAATCAACTGGTGACATCAAAGGCATACGTTGCCAACAAGGAAAACTATTTGGCTGATGAGCGTTCGAAGGTACCACTTTTAGGCGAAATCTTTGCTCGATACGATGCTCGATGCCGTCAGTCGCAAGCCCTTGATTTCGATGATATTCTGCTCTATACCTATTATGTTTTCCTGAAGTTTCCTGATATTCTCCAAAAGTATGCTTCCCGCTTCAGATATATACTTGTGGATGAGTATCAAGACACAAATTTTGCACAGCATCAAATTGTGCGTCAGTTGGCGACTGTGCATCAAAAGGTGTGTGTAGTGGGTGACGATGCCCAGAGCATCTATTCCTTCCGTGGTGCCAATATCGACAACATTCTTCTTTTCAATCAACAGTTTGCTGACAGCAAGATTTTCAAGCTGGAGCAAAACTATCGTTCTACGCAAACCATTGTGGAAGCTGCTAACTCGCTCATCGATAAGAACCGTGGACAAATTCCAAAGCATGTTTTCTCTGAAAAGGATAGGGGAGAACGAATCACGGTGATTGAGGCATACTCTGACGTGGAAGAAAGCGACATTGTGGTGAAGAAGATTCGAGAATTGCACCAACGTGAAAAGACCGATTTCTCTGATTTTGCTATCTTGTATCGTACCAATGCTCAGAGTCGTGTGTTTGAGGAAAAACTTCGAAAGCAAGGCTATCCATATCGCATCTATGGCGGTCTTTCGTTCTATCAGCACAAGGAAATCAAGGATATTATCGCTTATTTCCGCTTGGTTGTCAATCCCAACGACGAAGAAGCTTTCAAGCGTGTTGTGAATTATCCTGTGAGAGGAATTGGTAACACAACTATCCAGAAAATTGTGGAAGCAGCCACCTTGCACCATGTGAGTCTGTGGACAGTGGTAAAGCAACCTTTGCAGTATGGACTTAATGTCAATAAGGGAACACTGACGAAGATAGAGTCATTCTGCAATTTGATAGAGGAATTTAGACAAGGCGTATCGACGGAAAGAGCTGATAAACTGGGAGTTGATATTATCAAACGAAGTGGTATCAGTCAGGATATTTATGGAGACATCAGCCTCGAAGGAAAGACTCGCCAAGCCAATGTGGAGGAACTTACCAACGGATTGATGGAATTTTGTGACGGTAGGCTTGAAGAAGGGAATGAACATGTTTTCCTTACAGACTACCTGTCGGAAGTGTCGTTGATGTCCGACCTCGACTCAGACGCAAGAGACAGAAAACGTGGTGAGCAAACGTCGGGACACATAGCTCTGATGACAATACATTCAGCCAAAGGCTTGGAATTTAATACCGTGTTTGTTGTGGGCTTGGAGGAGAATCTTTTCCCAAGTGCCATGTCGAATGAAAGTATGCGCGAATTGGAAGAGGAACGTCGCCTGTTTTATGTTGCTATCACCCGTGCCGAATGTCATTGCTACCTGACGTATGCCAAAAGCAGGTTGCGCTATGGAAAGATGGAATTTGGCAATCCAAGTAGATTTATCTATGATATCGATCCTCGCTTTCTTGACATGCACACTTCTGTACGTTCAAAACGAGGACTTGACGATTTGGATGTGCCATGGGCAAGCAACAAGCGTGGTGGATATGAGAAGCGCAAAAATTCATGGCTGGATGAGTTTGAGGAGACTGACAACATATTTGTGCAGAAGAACGACAACATCCGTACAAAGTCTTTCCGTCCTTCACAACCACCTGCAGAACCAAAGAAAGTGGCTCCGCTGACTCCACCTGCAGGTTTCAAAAAAGTGGAAAGCACTCGTACTTCAAGCAATGTACATGCTGAAATTGCTGTAGGCAAGCACATTGAGCATGAGCGCTTCGGCTTAGGTCTTGTGGAGAAACTGGAAGGAACAGGCGATAATATGAAGGCTACAGTCGTTTTCCAAAATGCCGGAAGGAAGCAGCTGCTACTGAAGTTTGCCCGATTTAAACTCATCGACTAATACTCTTTATTTTCAGAATACACCTTATATATAATATATGTCGTTGTTAGAACAAAATATCAAGTCCATTCCGTTGCCTTGCTATGTGATGGAAGAGGAAACTCTCAGGAAGAATCTTCGACTGATTCAGCGGGTGGCAGAACGTGCTGACGTGGAAATCATTTTGGCTTTCAAGGCTTTTGCTCTGTGGAAATCTTTTCCAATTTTCAGGGAGTATATTCAGCATACAACGGCAAGTTCTCCTTATGAAGCACGACTGGCATTTGAAGAGTTTGGCAGTCCTGCCCATACGTATTCTCCTGCATACGAGGAAGAAACTTTTGCTGAAATACTTAGATGCAGTAGTCATATCTCTTTCAATTCCCTCAGTCAATATGAGCGATTCTATCCGATGGCAAAGGAGTTTTCTGCCAAAGGGAGAGGTGTTTCATTAGGTCTTCGTGTCAATCCTGAATATTCGGAAATAGAAACAGAGTTATATAATCCTTGTGCTCCAGGAAGTCGGTTTGGAGTATTGGCAGAGCAGTTGCCATCAGAATTGCCTGCAGGCATTGATGGCTTTCATATTCACTGCCATTGTGAAAGTGGTGCAGACGCTTTTGCTCGCACCCTTCAGCACATCGAAAAGAAGTTCTCTACTTGGTTTTCTCAAATTCAGTGGATTAACTTCGGCGGAGGGCATTTGATGACACGAAAGGACTATGATGTGGATTTACTCATTAACACATTGCAGGAATTTCATCAGCGTTATCCACATTTGAGAGTGATACTCGAACCTGGCTCAGCTTTTGCATGGGAAACAGGTACGCTGGTAGCTCGTGTCGTTGACATCGTGGAAAACAAGGGTATAAAGACCGCCATTCTGAATGTAAGTTTCACCTGTCACATGCCCGATTGTTTGGAGATGCCATACCATCCTGCTGTACGTCATGCTGAAACTATTGAGAATTTGGATGCGTCTGTTAATTCCGAATATCTGTATCGTTTGGGTGGTAATAGTTGTCTGAGTGGAGATTTCATGGGATATTGGCTTTTCGACCACAAACTCGAAGTGGGAGAAAACATCATCTTTGAGGATATGATTCACTATACTACGGTGAAAACCAATATGTTTAATGGCATACAACATCCGTCCATTGGTTTGCTCCATGAAGATGGCACATTTGAACTATACCGAAATTATTCCTACGAAGACTATAAGAACAGAATGTGCTAAGTGAAAATAGAAAAGGTCCACTTCCCTTCAATGGAAATGGACCTTATTTCGTTTTGATGTGAATATTAAATATTAATAAGTGCGATAGAGTAGCCAAGCGTCAGGATAAGTGCTGCGTAGAGCATTGCGAGAGCTAACTGCAGAAGACTTATCGTCGAAAGAACTTGCAATGACACGGTACATACCAGTTTCAGGATTCTGTGCTACTTGTGCGCTATAGCCTTGGTTAACAAGTGTGTTGCGAAGGTTGTTAGCATTGTCAGCGCTCTTGAAAGAACCACAAACAACATTGTATGCTTTCAGATTTCCACCGTTGAGTACATTAAGGCGTTCAGAACGTACGTTTGTGTTGTCTTCTGTGTTGGTGTTAGTTGGGTTAAGAGGGGTTACTACAGGAGTAACAGAAACTGCCTCTTGGGTAGTCTGCTGAGCCATTTCCTGTGCCTTAGCCTTTTCATAAGCTTTCTTGTAGTTGCTTTCCTTTGATTTACAACTTGTGAATGCAGCGGTGACAATAAGTGCCAAACCAATAAAAAGAATTTTCTTCATGTCGTTTAAATTTTGTGATAAGTTTTAGATTTCTTTGCGAATTTACGGTTTTATGCAACAGAATCCAAACACTAAGCAATAAAAAATTGTTAAACATGAAAGATTTGTGCATTTTTCACTTGTTTTTAATGAGAAATGTAGTAAATTTGAAGAACAAAAGATAAATAGAGATAAATTTCATCAATTAGTAACCCTTTAAAAATTTCAAACAACATGAAAAACGGAATTACAGTTGCATTGTCATTGTTAGGTGGAGCACTTGTTGGTGCTACTCTCGGTCTTCTCTTTGCACCAGAACCAGGCGAGCGTCAGCGCAGAAAGATTAGAGTCGCTTTGGAGCGTCACGGTGTGAAGTTGAATAAGGAAGAGTTTAACAAGCTCATTGAGGAGATCAAGAATATCACAAAGAAGGGTAGTGCAGAACCAGATCCATCTTTGGATTTCGATGCTGAATAAACTTCGGAGCTGACATGGCGGAAGAGAACAAGAATTTACAGAACACACTCGACGAAGGAAAACACCTTTGGGGTCTTGTGCAGCAATATGCCAAGCTCGAAATGGTGGATAAACTTACCTTTGTCCTCACAATCCTCATTGTGGGTGGTGTGCTTGTGGGACTCTGCACAATTGCCATCTTCTGCTTCAGCATGTATTTCGTGACAAAGATTGAGCAAGGCACAGGCAATATGGCTTTGAGCTATGCCATTGTTGGATTTGTCTTGCTCTTTCTTGCTGTTCTTGTGTTTTTACTTCGTAAGGCTTTGGTTACTCGTCCTGTCATTACTTCTCTCATGAAGGAATTCTTTGAGAAGCAAGACTTTGACGAGACTTCCAAGCTGAAATAAATTTGTGGAGGAGGAAAACGTATGACTTTTAACTACAAAAAAATCAAATCGCAAGATGCATTGGAACTTGCCAAGATGATGGTTCTCAATGACATTCACAAATCCACGAAGAGAATGAAGTTTTATTCACAGAATGCTGTGATGCCACAAGATAAATCGCTGATGCATTCTGAAGTGGGTATTGTGCGCTTCGCCGCCTATTGCATCACTGCCTACAAAACTCTGAAAACAACTCGCAAAGCTCTTGGCTTCCTTAAGAAAAAATAAAGCATTTCTTTTGGAGCTACAGACAAATAATAAAAGATGAAAGCACTTTGATTTTTTTTTCAAGGAATTTCAAAGTGCTTTATTTGTGCCCATTACATCAGTTCCACAATTGTGATGCCTGTTCCTCCGTATTGAGGATGCTCATCTCGATAATCCACCACCGCAGGAAGGGTAGATAAGTATTGTCGAATCATCGTGCGAAGAATTCCGTTGCCCGTGCCATGCAGAATTTTAATTTGCGAAACAGAAGCAACTAATGCGTCATCAACGAAATAGGTTACAGCTTGAATTGCTTCATCGGCTCTCATACCTCTCACGTCGATTTCCGATTTGAAGTTGAGTGATGTTTCGCGTATTTTATCTTGCGTTTCTCTGCTCACAAACGTGGCATCTCGCTTTTCCTTCTTAGGCGGTTCTGAAGGTTCCAATCGATTCAATTTTACATTTGTTTGGATGGTGCCAAATGCTACAAGTGCCTCTTTATCAGCAAGTTTAATGATTTTTCCAATAGTAGTTTGTCCTTTCAGTCGAACGTATGAACCTTCTGCCAAAGCCACTTCTTCCTTTTTTTGTTCGTTTTGAAGAGAAGGTGATGGAATAGGGGATTGCTGTTTGTTTTTCTTCTCAGCACGTCGTTTTTCTCTTGCCTTGATTTTGGCTATTTGTCGTTGAATTTTCTCCTCCATAGCAGAGGCATCAATGTCACGCACTTCTTGTTTGAATTCAGCAAAATCCTGACGTATGGTCTTCGTCCGTTCCTTTTCAGCCTGTGCTTCTTTGATTTCTCGTATTGTTTGTTCAATTCGGGCATTCGAGTCTTTCAACAATTGCTGTGCATCTTCTTTTGCCTTTGCTATGATTTCCTTTTTTTGTTCTTGCAACTTCTTGATATCTTCCTCATAGCGTGCAATTGTTTCCTCCATCTTCTTTTCATGCTGATGGATGGTCTGACGCTTATTTTCCCAATAGCGTTTATCTCTGACAATGTCCTGAAGATATTTATCCGCACTGATATAGTCGCTACCCACAATTTCCGATGCATCTTTTATCACATCCTCTGGAATACCGATTTTCCTTGCAATTTCAACGGCAAAAGAAGAACCAGGATTACCTATGCGGAGTTGGAACAAAGGACGCATTTCCTGACGGTCGTATAACATTGCACCATTAACAATTCCATCATTCTCCTGCGCATAATGCTTCAGGTTTTGGTAGTGTGTTGTGATAACCCCGAAGGCATGTTTAAAGTTGAAACGCTTCAACATAGCTTCAGCAATTGCACCACCAATGGTAGGCTCTGTGCCTCCACCAAATTCATCAATGAGAAGCAGCGATGTAGCATCGGAATGACGCATCATCATCTTCATATTAATAAGGTGTGAAGAGTAGGTGGATAAATCGTTCTCGATGCTTTGCTCATCGCCAATGTCGATGAATATGCTTTTGAAGATGCCACAGACACTGCTTTCTGCAACGGGAATCGGCATTCCGCACTGAAGCATATATTGAAGTAATCCAACAGTTTTCAAACAGACGGATTTTCCTCCAGCATTAGGTCCAGAAATCAAAAGAATGCGATGGTGCGGTGCTTTCAGTGTGATGTCCAATGGTACCACTTTATGATTTCCTTCCTTTTTCTCAAAAGATAATCTCAGAAGTGGATGCACAGCCATGCTCCAATCCAATACTTGCTTATTCTCAATGCTTGGTTCCAGTGAATGGGTTTGTATAGCAAATTTTGCTTTTGCCCGAATGAAATCAATGTCGGCAAGGAACTCGTAACTATCCAGCATTTGTTGTATTTCAGGACGAATCATTCCCGAAACCTCACGAAGAATTCGAATGATTTCACGCCTTTCATCATTTTCCAATTCATGTATATGATTATTGGCTTCTACAACTTCTGTTGGCTCAATATAAACTGTTCGTCCTGAATCTGATTCATCGTGAACAATACCACTGATTTTCCTCTTCATAGCTGGAGCAACGGGTATAACCAGTCGTCCATCTCGAAGAGTAGGGGTAATGTTCTTTTCCACAACTCCCTCTGTCTGAGCATTTCGCAGGATGCTCGTGAGAAGTCTTGAGATTCTTCCTGCAGCAGCTTGTTTTTCTCGTCTGATTTTAAGTAGTTCTGGAGATGCAGAATCTTTGATGTTTCCGATTTCATCCAGAATCCTATCAATTTGTCTAACAATCTGAGGGAAGGTAACAACTTCTTCCGATAATTGATGTAACTCAGGATAGAAAAATTTACCATCTTCGTTTTTCTTCAAAAAATCCACGACATTTAGAATCGTTTGAAGCGAACGCTTCAAATCGAACAGCTCAGGAATCTCAATGAAAGTCTTGTCAATACGAATACGTTTCAGAGCAGGTCTTACATCATAAAAATTCTGATCGGGAAAATTGTCCTCCAAGAGAATTTTTTGAAATTCGGATGTCTGTCTGATTTGTTGGCATACAAGTTGATACTTATCTGAAAATTTCATCTCATGAACTCGTTGCACACCAAGTGAACACAAACAATGACTGATAAGTAAATTTCGAACTTGTGTAAATTCTATTTTATCTTCGTAATTGTCGGGATATATCATTTTGTTGTAAAGGAATCTTCTATCAATTTTTTAACATGCAAATATAGTTATATTTTTTCTATTCTTCAAATTGCCATATCATTTTCTGAGAACTTCAATAGGGACTATAATATAATTAATTTTATACATTTTTAATTAAACATAACCGTGATTGTGGAATTTGCGTATTTGAAATCAAATTATCGTGAGGCGGAATATGAGCTAAAATGAGATAGATGAAAAAAAGACTATCGTAAATATACGTTTAGAGGAAAAAATACGTTATTTATTATTAAGCACTCAAAGTTGAAAATGTATATTGCAAGATTCTTTTATAAAATCATTTCACTCATCTTGTTCTTTTTTACAGTAACATCTGTAAATGCACAAGAACCCGTCACGACTGATGATGAATCGTCTTCGAAAGTAGTCATTCGTGGTGTTGTTACGGATGACAAGAAAGCTCCTGTCGAATTAGCGAATGTTCGCGTTGAAGGAACATTGTTTGGAACTGTCTGCGATTTGAAAGGACGATATAGCCTTAGCTGTGAATCTGCCGACAGCGTTGTTATCGTGTTTTCGATGATTGGTTATCAAACTCGCAAACGTGTATTGAACAATCCTCGTGACACCGTTACGCTCAATGTCATGATTCCAAGTTTGGGTGTTGAATTAGGTGAAGTGCAAGTCAGCGAAATTCGTCGTCAAACAACTACGATGACTGATGTCAATATGAAGGACTTCAAGCACATGGGTAATGCTTCTGGTGGCGGTGTTGAGAAAATCATTGCCACCCAAGCTGGCGTGAGCACTCACAATGAATTAAGTTCCCAATACAATGTGCGTGGCGGTTCGTTCGACGAAAATTCAGTATATATCAACGGTGTCGAAGTCTATCGTCCATTGCTCATACGTTCTGGTCAGCAAGAAGGTCTGAGTATCATCAATCCCGACATGGTCGATAAGATTGGTTTCTCTGCTGGTGGATTTGAGGCTAAATATGGTGAGAAAATGTCCTCCGTCTTGGACATCCAATACAAGAAGGCAAAAGGATTAGAAGGCTCTGTTTCTGGTAGCCTTTTAGGAGCAAGTGGATATGTAGGCTATGGAAACGAAAAGTTTAGCATACTAAATGCAATTCGCTATAAAACAACAAGTTATCTATTAGGTTCTTTGCAAACGAAAGGCGAATACAAACCAAAAGATTTTGACTATCAAACCTATATCAGTTGGATGCCAAGCAAGAAATGGACTTTTGATTTTATCGGAAATATCTCCCGAAACGATTACAAGTTCATACCAAAAGACCGAACTACCAATTTCGGTACATCTGAAGATGTGAAGGAGTTCAAAGTCTATTTTGACGGACAAGAAGCCGATAAATTCCATACTTATTTCGGAAGTGCAGGAATCACCCACCATTTCAATGAGTTCAATGAACTCACCTTCAATCTCTCCGCTTTCAAAACGGCAGAGCATGAAACATTCGACATTAGTGGAGAATATTGGTTGAACAACGAGAGTGAAGACGAAAATCTTGCCATTGGCAAATACATGGAGCATGCTCGAAATCGTCTTGATGCCACAGTCTATAATTTTGGACTTTCAGGACGCAGTCGTTTTTCTACCCATGATATTCGCTATGGTGTTTTGATGAAGAAGGAAAGCATTGAAGAACGTATGCGCGAATGGGAAATGCGCGATTCGGCAGGCTATTCTCTTCCCAAATCTGCCGACCGACTGAATCTCATCTACAATCTTGTTTCCAGCAATGAAGTGAAATCAACTCGCTTCGAAGGATATGTGCAAGACACATGGCGAAAGAACTTCAAGGAAGGCGAAATGATTTTGAACTATGGTTTCCGTCTTGCACATTGGTCTTGGAACAACGAGTGGCTCTTCAGCCCACGTGCTACTATTGCATTCATTCCTGCTGCCAACGACAACTGGACATTCCGTTTCTCCACAGGTATCTACTACCAGGCTCCTTTCTACAAGGAAATCAAAGACACGGTGACAGTGGCCGGCAACACCACAGTGCAACTGAACAAAAACATCAAATCGCAAAGGAGCGTACATTTCGTACTTGCCAGCGAATATAAATTCCGTGTGAATAATCGTCCATTCAAGGTGACAGCCGAAGCATATTATAAGTCCTTGTCAAACCTGATACCTTATAATATAGATAATGTGCGTGTCATCTATTACGGTCAGAACATGGCGAGCGGATATGCTGTGGGACTCGACACAAAAATCTATGGAGAGTTTGTTCCAGGAACTGACTCTTGGGTAAGTATTGGATTGATGAAAACGGAAGAAACCATCAACGGCAAGAAAGTGCCTCGTCCAACAGATCAACTTGTCAATGTATCTGTTTTCTTCAGCGACTATTTCCCTGGTACCAACCGTTGGAAGGTTTCTGTTACAGGACATTATGCCGACGGACTCCCATTCGGACCTCCACACACGGGACGTGAAAGGCAGGTGTTCCGCATGAAAAGTTATCGCCGTGTCGATTTGGGTATGTCCTATCGTCTGTTGAACAATGAAGACAAACATATTAATCGTGGAATCGGTGGAGCACTCAGGAATGTTTGGATTGGACTTGATGCATTCAACATTCTCGACATTGCTAATGTCAATTCGTACTATTGGGTAACGGACATCTCAAATCAGCAATATGCCGTTCCAAACTATTTGACAGGAAGACAAATCAACGGTCGTATTCTCATAGAATTCTAAACCGCCCTACTCTTTCCAAAACGGAATAGGGGCTTTACAGGAAAAACGGGCGCTCGTTTATCATAAAACGGGCGCCCGTTTTGGTATGCTCGGCATGAGCATTGTCTAATGGGTGTAAGTCCCGAGTGAGCCCTAATAGCGGGAATCACACAGCCAAAGCCAAGGGTGTCCATCGTG
>CADBXS010000024.1:22613-40668 GCA_902798705.1 uncultured Bacteroidales bacterium | reverse complement strand
GTCACTGATATCCAACTTTCCATCACCGTTCACGTCTGAACCTGCCCTTTTGAATGTGACAATCATCTTGGAATCTTCACGAATTCTTGTTGTCAAAATGTTTTCTTTCACAGAAAGCGTCACGTCCAAACCATCCAGTAAAACCTGCTCCAATTGACAATTCTTATTCGGTGTGAACACGAACGTATTGCTTCCACCTTTCAAAACATCCACCTCGCCTAAATCTGCGGTGAACACGAATGCATCGTTGATAAGTACCGTTCCCTTATCATTACATGAAATAGCCAGAGGAATCACTGAGAATTCCTCTATCTTGGTAATGGAAGCCCAATCCGACCTCATTTGATAAGCGCTTTTCGTACCCTCTGGAACATACAATGTGGCATCCTTACAATCGCCAAAAGCATTGACTCCTGTTACAAACACATTTGTAATGTAAGAAGTGATAGATGTCAAAGCAGAACAGCCATAAAAGGCATACATTTCGATAGACTTGATCGAACTTGGTATCGTGATTGAAGTCAAACCCGTACAGAAACTGAATGCCCATGTCTTGATGGTAGTAACAGAACTTGGAATCACGAAAGAAGTCCATTCCCTGCAACAACTAAAGCAATAATCTCCTAAGATCTTGATATCATTTGGAACCACGGTCGTTTTACAAGCCGTTATCAAGGTTTTTGTATCTGTCTCAATAATAGCATTGCAGTTGTTGTCCGAATTATACTTTGGATTCCCCTTTTCAACCACAATACTTGTAAGATTCGTACTACCACCGAAAGGATTTTGAGTGATGGAAGTGACCGATTTCGGTATTGTCACTTGAGTCAGACTCGTACAAGTCTCAAACGCCCATAATCCAATGCTGGTAAGGGAATTAGGAAGTGAAACAGAAGTCAAAGCAGAACAACCCATAAACGCATACATCTCAATACTGGTAACAGTGTTTGGAAGCGTCACTGAAGTTAAGCTCTTGTTACATGAAAGAGCATATTTCCCAATGGAAACGACTGTATAACCATTAGCTGTAGAAGGAATGACAAGATCACCCACATAGTCCGTGAAATCATCATTCGAACTCCAACCATATCGTGGATAGACAGACGTCACCTCACAAGTCTTATCCGCTTCACTCAAAATGTTGTAATAGATGGTCTTACCATCTGCATTTTCCTCACTGAAAGCGTAAGCATAAAGACTATTGGCTGCAAGACAAGCAGCACAAAACATCATCAATCTAAGTAAATTCGTTTTCATAAGCAATCAAGTATTAAAGGTTTAATCATATTCAAAATCAAGCATTCAATCTCAAAAAGAAGAGAAAACGTATCCCATCAAAACGATCAAATGCTTTTTGTTCTTTTGCAAAGTTATTGAAAATAATTTATTTACAAGAACTAAAGGACAAAATTGTTACGAGACAGCAACGAAAATCCCAACGCTTCAAACCAAAAACATCGCACATTCGCAGCATAGGAAGTGCTTTACGGGATTGTCTGAACCTTCAGTTCGGCGTAAGCCAACCGAATGAAGGGACTTACTGAATCATCAAAGAAGAGCGCCAGTACATTCGAAGCTATTAGTCTTCGCTAAAAGCAAAAAAACTTGCTCAGTCAAATGATTGTTGACTGAGCAAGTTTTTAATTAGATGACGGTTCGTTTCAGAAAAACATGTTGACGAATACCACGACATTGGAAATATCATTTGCAAATGACATCATCAAAGATATTTCGCCATTCCTTTTGAGAAGGGTTGATTCAATAATTACTTTCGAAATGCATTGTCGCGGGTGAGCATGACGCGATAGTCAACGGGGCTCATGCCGATGGCTTCCTGGATGCGCCTTTGCAGGGTGCGCACGTTGGAGAAGCCTGCTTCTTCGGCTACGACGGCAATGGTGTAGTTTGGTTGTTCGCGAAGAAGGCGAAGGGCAGCCAAGACGCGGAGGTTGTCGATATAGGCATCGGGAGTGCGGTGGATGGTCTGGTGGCGGAAGAGTTGTGCCAGACGCGTATGGCTCACGCCCAGCATCTCGGCCAAGGCGTTGGCATCGAAGTCGGGACGCAGATGTGGACGTTCTTTCTCCACGCGCATCTCGATGAGTGCCATCAACTGACCATCGTCCTGAAGGTCGGCATTGCGTTGGCGCTCCACATATCCCTCCATGATTTCGCGCGCCACCTGAGCACGACGGTGCAACTCCACATCGTATTCGAGGCGCTCCGACAAGTCGAGGTTGCGACTCACCATGCGCACCAGTTCGTCTTTCAGACGCTCCACTTCAGCTTTCAGGAGGGTGTTCTCTTCCTGCAACTGCTTGATTTCTTTCTCGGTCATACGTCTTCCACCTTAAATAATTGTAAGAATCCACTCAGGCGGAACACTTCTTCCACCTCATCCTCCATTCCCTTGAGGATGAATGCATGGCCATTGGCACGAGCATGCTTAAAGACATTCAGCAGGATGCGGAGTCCACTACTGGAGATGTAGCTCATGTCCGTACAGTCGAGTACCACATCGCAGTCCGTCCGTTCGAAAATTGGTGCCAAGCCACGCTCTGCCTGACTGCTCGCCATGTTGTCGAAATCGCCGCTGAATAAGACGACGAGTCGGCCTTCTTGTTCGTTAATCGTGATGTCCATTTGTGATTCGTTTTATGATAGTCAATATATTATGTCCATTGGAATACTGGTACGCCAGTCCGTCTGTCATTTGGTGCAGGAAAATCAGTCCGAGACCGCCTGGAGGTCGATGGTCAGGTGGGACGGAGAGGTCGGTGGTGGAGTCCTGCGTAGGGTCGAATGGTTGTCCATCGTCGTCGATGGTCAGCACCAACTGTTCATTTTCCACACTGGCCCGAAGGGTGATGCCCGAGGCTTCGCCATAGTTGATGACATTCGCCAGCACCTCTTCCACTGCCAGGCGCAGACGATTGGCTTCCTTCTCATCGATTCCAGCACTCTGCGCTGTCTCAAAGATGAAAGGTTTTAGTTTGGCGATGTCATCCATGTCGGGCTTCAGCTTCAGCGTCTTTCCCTGCCAGCGGAATGCCAGCAGGGTAATGTCGTCGCTTTGTTCTGCCTCGCCAGCATGGCGGTGAGCCTCAGCCTCCATGAGTTCCACCAGCTGTTGTGCCGTGTCGTTGCTATGAGTCTGAGCCAGTTTCACCACACAGTTTCTGCCCATCGACTGCATTTCCACGTCCTTCGCCTCGGTGAGTCCGTCGGTATAGAGGAAGAGCATGTCGCCCACCTTCAGTTGCGTTTCCTCGCCTTCATAGTCCCAATCGGACAGTGCGCCGATAGGAAGGTTTGGATTGATGGACAGCGGCTGACCTGAAACGAGTGGAGGCTCATGTCCAGCATTGCAGAAGTCGAGGTGTCCTGTCAGGAGGTCAAGGATACCTACGAACATAGTGACGAAGTAGCCCGATGTGGATTCCTCGCCAAGGTTCCTGTTCATGGTCTTGACGATGTCGGCAGCCTTGTCGGCACGACGTGCCTCACTGCGGAACATGGCCCTCATCACCGCCATCAGCAGGGCAGCAGGCACTCCCTTGCCCGATACGTCGCCGATACAGAAGAAGAGACGGTTGTCGCGAACGAAATAGTCGTAGAGGTCGCCACCCACATCGCGTGCAGGAGTCAGCGAAGCATACAAGTCAAGGTCTGTGTTCTCTTGTTGCGACAAGAAGTCATTCGGCAGCATCGCCATCTGAATGCCTCGAGCGATTTTCAGTTCCCGCTCGAGCGCCGCCTTCTGTGTGGTAACTGGATCCGTGAGCTGCTTGATGATGTGACGGCAGATGAGGTAGATGGCAATCAGTCCAAACAGCATGGTCAGCAGGATGAGGGTGTTGAGCATGCGTCCGTTGTGGAAGATAACATCTTCGGGAACCACGATGACATAAGTCCAATCCACAAATTTTATGGTGCGGTAGTATATCCAGGATGTCACTCCCTCCACCTCCATCATGGCCGAGCCCTTATCCTTTTTCTTCATCTGCTTCAGGATGTCCATGTAGCCAGAAGCTTTCTTGAACTGCTCGTGGAAGTTGGCAGTGAGCATCAGGTCCTCGTCGGGATGGATGATGTAAGTGCCCTTTTTGTCAATGATAAAACCGTAGGATTTGTGTCGCAGTCCTTCCTCGAATTTCCTGTTCACCACTTCCATCTGCGCCATCAAGTCAATCCGCATCGATTCGAGCGAGAGGTCGGCACAGAGTAGCGCCACAGGCTGATGCTGACGATCGTGCACAGGGCAGGAGAACGTGGTCAGCAAACGAGGCTGCACATATTTGGAGATGGCAGGGTCTTCGAAGTAGGCACCCGTCCAGTCGGCACGGTCCCTCTTCATCATGTCCTTATACCATTCTGTATCAGGGTAACGGGTGTAAATGCTGTCGATTCGCTCTATATGTACCGTGCCCAAGGAGTCGCGACTGGCGAAAGGAACGTAAAAGCGTCCTTTCTGCGGATAGTAGTCGGGCTTGAACAGCACGCCACAACTGACCATGGTAGGGTTTTGGTTGACAATACGCCCCACTTGACCAAGCATCAGGTCGGGATTTTCGATGTCGCGCTCAATGTCGTGTACATTATTCACCGTTGCCACATAGATGTCCGACAATTTGCGGCGCACCTTCTCCCTTTCTGTGAGCAAGATGCCCAAATAGCGCTCCTTCGCCTCGTCAAGCATGTAGTCCTTGACAGAGATATAGACAAAGCCCGTGATAATGGTCAACATGACCATCACCACTACCATGATGTGAAAAGTAAGACGTTTTGCCAGGGAGCCTTTCATGCTTGAATTGAATTTTGCTGGCGAAGATACAAAGAAAAGCCGAAAGTCCAAAAACTTTCGGCCGATTTTCAGTTTCCGCGCTCAACTATTCGAGGCTCCATACCAGGAATGTAACGAATGAATAGTCATAAAAAAGCGGAAGCCATGCAACGAGAGAGCTGCATGACTTCCACTTTTTTGTATGTGTTTGTAAAGTTCCTGTTGTAAGGATTACTTGCGGGTTACGTATGAACCGTCGCGAGTATCGATTTCGATGAGGTCGCCTTCGTTGATGAAAAGAGGGACGCGGATTTCGGCACCTGTCTCCACAGTGGCTGGCTTGGTAGCGTTGGTTGCTGTGTCGCCCTTGAGTCCTGGCTCAGTGTAAGTAACCTTGAGAACTACCTTGACAGGGATTTCCACGGTGAGGATGGTATCAGTGGCAGCGTCGATAGTAGCCATCACGGTTTCACCTTCCTTGAGGAAGTCAACACCTTCGATGACATTTGCTGGGATGTTTACCTGCTCGAAAGTCTCGTTGTTCATGAACACGAGGTCGTCACCTTCCTTATAGAGGTATTGGAACTGGCGGTGATCCACCTGAACATCCTCGAGCTTAGCGCTGACAATCCATGTGCGCTCCAGCACACGACCGTCCTGCACATCGCGCAGCTTGGTTCTCATCACTGTGTTTCCTTTTCCTGGCTTGACGTGCAAGAAGTCGATAACGACATAGATTCTGCCATCAATGCGCAAGCATACGTTTTTCTTAATGTCTCCTGCTAACATGTTTAGCTTTAGTTTTCTTGTTTATAAATAAATTACTTGACTTTCAACTCGTTGAATTCGGGTGCAAAATTACTCTTTTTTCATAAAATGACAAAAAAAGTTGTGTAAAAACCCTAAAAACTTTTGTCAATTTATTTAAAATCACTAATTTTGCACGCTGTTTTGAGGATTTTCCACTCATGAAAGCTCGAAAGGATGCACTTTTGAGCCGTATAAAGGTGTCTGTCACTCAAGCAGCGAGCACCTGCCGACGAGGGTTGGTGAGGAGATAATTTTAGGACATAATATAATTAAAAATAAAAATTAGATAGCAATGAAAAGAACATTTCAGCCACACAATCGCAAGCGCATCAACAAGCATGGTTTCCGCCTGCGTATGCAGACCAAGAATGGTCGCCGCGTACTTTCTGCACGTCGCAAGAAGGGCCGCAAGCAGCTTACTGTTTCAAGCGAACACCACGGAAAATAAACTTTTCCGAGTTGTCTTAACGGAAAACAAAGGCATCACACTTTCCAATCGAACTGGGAGTGCGGTGCCTTTGCTTTTTTAAATGAAAAGTGAAAAATGAGGGATGGAGAATTAAAAATTAAGAAATCGTAAAAAAACAACTTGGGATGATTCTATTTAAAGAACCACAGATAGAACAGACGAAAACAGTTTTTTCGGCTTATTCACAAACAATTCGTGTTTCCAAGCTGAAAATAGCAACGAAGGGGGAAAAACTCAAGGGAAGGCTTTTCCGTGTAAATGGAAAACCTTTCCGTGTAAACGGAGAACTTTTCCGCGTACATGGAAAACTTTTCCATTTAGAATTTTCCTCATGCGAAGGAAGTTTTTTAGCCATCATTGGCATGTTTGGGTTGGTGTTGCGTCGATTTCAGGAGGCAAACATATAGTAATCGTAAAAAAAATAACTTGGTACGATTTTATAAAGGAAAGACAACTTGTGACATTTATACCAACTTATTTTTTCATTATTACTAAAAATTAAAAATGAAGGAAAGGAGTGTAAATCATTCTTCATTTGAAAATTCTCTCCTTATAAATATAGATATGTCGGGGAAATTCTCTAAATTTGCACCTTGAAACAAAATGTAGATAAAGAATATGGCTCTAAAAACATATTTCACAGGCACGAAGGGTTTGCTCTTCTGGTTTAACGTCCTCTTGGCACTGGCAGCTCTTGTCGGTATTCCTTACCTCGCTTTCGAACTGCTCGACACTTATACGCATCATGGCGAGAAGGTGGAAGTGCCTAACGTGGTGGACATGCAAGGCTACGACGCACAGAAGTTGCTCGACGAGAGGAACCTCATTGCCATTGTTGGCGACTCCGACTACAACGAGCGCAAGAAACCGGGAGTGGTGCTGGCACAGATGCCAAAGCCAGGCAACAAAGTGAAAAGTGGACGCATCATCTATCTCACCATCAACCGCCGAGGCGAGGCTCCTGCACGAATGCCCGACCTCATCCGCAACACCACTGTGCGCATTGCAGAAAAGCAGCTGAAGCAGATGGGCTTCAACTTGACTCCTACGCAGTACGTGGAGAACGAGCCTAAAGACCTCGTGGTGGGCATCAAGCAAGGCATGACGAATGTGTATGGAGGCGAAATGGTGTCGCGCGACCGTGCTCTCACCATCATAGCTGGAAAGGGAATCGTTGTGGATTCGCTCGACATGGATAGCTTCGGCGTGGTTTCCATCGACGGAGGCTTCAACGTGGAGCTTTGATGATGTGAACCGGACAACTCCCTGAGACGAGGGAACAGACGATAAGAAAGAGAACAAGAGAGCAGATGCTTTCTTCACGATATTTTTTCAGACATGGACTTTGAGGAACAAGAATTATTAGACGAATACATCGACAAGGAAGCTGAGGACGATGACGACGAGGGTGCGCAACTCTATGAGCACTACCGCGTGATAGCAGAGAAGGGAGCGAAGATGGTTCGTGTGGATAAGTTTCTGATTGTCCATCTTTCAGGTATTTCGCGCAACCGCATTCAGAAAGCCGCTGACGCTGGGTTTATCATGGCAAATGACAAGCCCGTGAAGCGCAGCTACAAGGTGAAGCCGGGCGATGTCATCAAGGTGATGCTCAACCGCCCTCACTATGAAAACAAAATCACAGCAGAAGACATTCCTATCGACATTGTCTATGAGGACGATGACGTGATTGTGGTGAACAAGCAACCAGGACTGGTGGTGCATCCAGGATTTGGCAACTGGCATGGCACACTGCTCAATGCCTTGGCTTGGCACTTCAAGGACAAGCCCGAATTCGACATCAACAATCCCGAAATCGGACTGGTTCACCGCATCGACAAGGACACGTCGGGCTTGCTGGTGATTGCCAAGACTGCTGACGCCAAGACTAACCTCGGCTTGCAGTTCTTCAACAAGAGCACGAAGCGCGAATACAATGCCATTGTGTGGGGCAACTTCGAGGAAGACGAAGGTCGCATCGAAGGCAATATTGCTCGCAATCCAAAAGACCGCATGCAGATGGCCGTGTTTCCTCCCGACTCGGGAATTGGTAAACATGCCGTCACCCACTATTATGTGCTGGAGCGTTTCTCCTACGTGAGTCTCGTGAAGTGTATCCTCGAAACGGGGCGCACTCACCAAATCCGCGCACACATGAAGCATGTGGGCCATGTGCTCTTCAACGACGAACGCTATGGTGGCGAACAGATTCTGCGCGGCACACAATTCACCAAATACAAGCAATTCGTGGAAAACTGTTTCAAGATTTGTCCACGCCAAGCCCTCCATGCCAAAACTCTCGGCTTCGTTCATCCTCGCACAGGCAAGGAAATGAACTTCGATTCGGAACTGCCTGCCGACATGATGCAGCTGATTGAGAAATGGAGAGGATACACGGTGAATAGATAAAGAACCCAACCATCCACCCCTGAAGACCAACCCCTGCCCTCCCTGAGAGGGAGGGAGAAGATACTCAAGCAATGAGGGGGTAATATTATACAATATAAGATTATACATAACACAAAAAATGAAAAAGATTATTGCAATTATTGCTGGCGGCGATTCCTCTGAACACGACGTATCGCTCCGCTCTGCCGCTGGCATCGATTCATGGCTCGACCGCGACAAGTTCATTGTCTATACGGTTGAGATTTCCAGTAAGGCATGGGAGGCTCATCTTGCTGATGGCAGCAAGAGCCCAGTCAATCGCCACGACTTTTCCTTCATGGACAACGGAGAAAAAATCAAACCCGATTACGCATACATCACCATTCACGGCACACCTGGAGAAGACGGCATCCTGCAAGGCTATTTCGAATTGCTGCACATCCCCTACTCCACCAGCAATGTGCTCGTAGAGGCAATGACCTTCAACAAGTTCGCTCTCAACCAATACCTCAAGAGCTTTGGCATCCGCGTGGCAGACAGCATGTTGATTCGCGAAGGACAGACAGTGAGCGACGAGGACGTAGTCACTCGCATCGGCCTGCCTTGCTTCATCAAGCCAAATGCAGGTGGCTCGAGCTTTGGCGTAACGAAGGTGAAGACCGCAGAACAGATTCAGCCAGCCATCGCAAAGGCCATGAAAGAAAGCCCAGAAGTGCTGATTGAAAGTCTGCTCGTAGGTACTGAAATTGCCAACGGCGTATATAAGACAAAAGACGGCGTGCACGTGTTGCCTATCACCGAAGTGGTTTCGCACAACGAATTCTTTGACTACGACGCCAAATACAACGGTGCTGTGGAAGAAATCACACCTGCACGCCTGCCAGAAGAAACAACGGAGCGCGTGAAGAAACTCACAGCTGCCATCTACGACATCATTGGTGCCAGTGGACTTGCCCGCATCGACTACATCATCTCGCACAGCAAGAACGCAAAGGGTGAGGACATCGACATCATCAACCTTCTCGAAGTCAACACCACTCCAGGTTTGACTCCAACTTCCTTCATTCCTCAGCAAGCCGCTTACGCGAAGATTGAAATGAGGGACATGCTTTCCGACATCATTGCCGTGAAGCTCTCATAAGCCCTCTCCCCCAAGCAGGAGCATCAATTAAAAACCAATAAAAAAGAAGAAGCTATGAATATCCACGATTTCGACGACATTCGTCCTTATCTTCCAGAGGAATTGCCCGAAGTGTTCGACCGTCTGCTTGCCAATCCTGATTTTCAGTCCGCTCTCCAGACCGTCTATCAGAACTTGCCACTGGAGCAGGTGGCAGCGTTGATACGTTCCTGCAAGACGGCGCAGGAATTGCAAGCCAAGCTCGTATATCCTGTGCTCACCCAGCTTCTTGAGCACGCTTCAGCAGGACTGACATCCGACTTCTCCTCGGTGGTTAGCGATGCGGAAAAGACGAAGTGCCACACGTTTGTCTCCAATCATCGCGACATCGTGCTCGACTCCGCCTTTCTCTGCTATGTGTTGCAAGACAATGGTTTGACAACGGCGGAAATAGCCATCGGCGACAACTTGCTCATCAAACCGTGGATTCGCGAGTTGGTGCGTGTCAACAAGTCGTTCATCGTGCAGCGTGCACTCACCATGCGCCAGATGCTCTTAGCTTCTGCCAAGCTCTCCAAGTACATGCATTTCGCCATCACGGAGAAGCATGAAAACGTGTGGATTGCACAGCGCGAAGGACGTGCCAAGGACTCTAACGACCGCACCCAGGAGAGTGTGTTGAAGATGATGTCCATGGGTGGAGACTTGCGAGAACTCAACATCGTTCCGCTTTCCATCAGTTACGAACTCGACCCTTGCGACTACCTCAAGGCACAAGAGTTCCAGAACAAGCGCGACATTGAGGGTTTCAAGAAAAGCCAGCAGGACGACCTCGACAACATGCGCACCGGCATCTTCGGTCCGAAGGGACACATCCACTACCATGCCGCTCCTTGCATCAACGAATGGCTCGACACCCTGCCTGCCGACATGCCAAAGGCCGACTACTTCAAGGCTGTGGCAGAGCACATCGACCAGGAGATTCACTCTCACTACCAGCTCTTCCCAAACAACTACATTGCTGCCGACTTGCTCCGTGGAAGCAACACGTTTGCAGACAAATACACGGCCGAGCAGAAACTGCAGTTCGAGGGCTACATGAAAAAGAAACTCTCGATGGTGCAATTGGAAAAGCCCGATATGCCGTTCCTCACCGAACGATTCCTCACGATGTATGCCAATGTGGTTTTCAATCACGAAGAAGCAATCCAGAAATAGCGCGTGAAAAAGACGATTCCTACATTGCTCAAGTTGTTCATGCTCAGCGGATTCATCCTGTTGTCCGCAGCCTGTTCGGACGACGAAGAATACACCTATCCTTCCGTCGTAACAGAACTGGTGGATGCCGTATCCAACGCTGAGAAAACCATTGCCTATATCCGAAGGGACAACGGAGATCTTTTCTACATGAAAGACCAGCGGATAGGTGCTTCAGCTGCTGATAGCACCTATCGTTGCTTGAGCATGTACGAAGTGTTGAAAGACGAGAACGGGAAGGCAACGCAGTATGCCAAGGTCTATCAGCTGAAAAACATCTTTTCTTCCTTCCCCGTCGCTTCCGACCGTCTGAAATCGCATGAGCACAGCCCTGTGCAAGTGTTTAGCACATGGCAGTCCGAACGCTACTTCAACATGTATTTTGGTTTTCTCACAACGAGCGTGGCTTCTCACCTCTTTGCCTTCAGCATCGACAGCACGACTGTTTCAGCAACAACGGGCAAAAAAATCATGCACGTCAGTCTGATTCACCAGCGACCACCGACCGACCCAGAGTCATACACACAAAAATCGTATCTCAGCCTTCCACTCTACAATGTGAAAGACAAAGCGGATAGCCTCTTCTTCCTTGTCAACACCAGCGACGGCGAGAAACAATACAAAATGGGACTGTAAGCAGCAGAGCAATTGCTTACAGTCCCATTTTCTTTATTCTATTTCCGATTGTCAGTTCTTGAAAGAATGAATAGGAGCAGGAATGCGTCCACCTCTATCCACGAAGCGATTGCAACTGAAAGAATTGACTGGCATGACTGGCGCATAGCCCAACAGTCCGCCAAATTCCACCGTATCGCCCACATCCTTACCAATGACAGGAATGATACGCACAGCCGTCGTCTTCTGATTAACCATACCAATAGCCGACTCGTCGGCAATGATACCTGCAATCGTCGTATTCGGAGTATCGCCAGGGATGGCAATCATGTCCAAGCCCACAGAACAAACACAAGTCATCGCCTCCAGTTTCTCTATTGTCAGTGCGCCTGCATTCACGGCGTCAATCATGCCTTGGTCCTCACTCACAGGGATGAAAGCTCCCGACAGACCGCCCACATAGCTCGATGCCATCACACCGCCTTTCTTCACTTGGTCGTTGAGCAAGGCCAGAGCAGCGGTAGTGCCTGGAGCGCCAGCCCTTTCCACACCGATGCACTGAAGGATGTCGGCAACCGAGTCGCCAATGGCAGGTGTTGGAGCCAAACTCAAGTCGATGATACCAAACGGAATGTTGAGTCGCGCTGAAGCCTCCTGTGCAACAAGTTGTCCCACACGCGTAATCTTAAACGCTGTCCGCTTGATGGTTTCGCAAAGCACTTCGAAGTTCTGCAAGCCGTCCTTGTCCATTTGTTCCAGCGCATACTTCACAACGCCCGGACCGCTGACACCTACATTGATGATGGCATCGGCTTCGCTCACACCATGGAACGCACCAGCCATGAACGGATTGTCGTCGGGCGCATTGCAAAGCACCACCAGTTTGGCACAACCCAAGGAGTCGTAGTCCTTCGTCGCTTCTGCCGTTTCCTTGATGATGTCGCCCATCAGTCGCACCGTGTCCATATTGATGCCCGTCTTCGTACTGCCCACATTCACAGAGGAGCAGATACGTTCCGTGGTGGCCAATGCCTCGGGGATGGAACGAATGAGCAGTTCATCGCTTTTGGTCATTCCCTTCGACACCACCGCACTGAATCCACCGATGAAATTCACCCCCACTTCATGCGCAGCACGGTCGAGTGTTTGGCAAATCTTCACATAGTCGTTAGGCGTGTGGCAGCAGGCACTGCCCACAATCGAGATGGGAGTCAGCGAGATGCGCTTATTGACAATGGGAATGGCAAATTCGTGCGAGATTTCCTCACCTGTCTTCACCAAGTCACGAGCCATCGTCGTCACCTTGTCGTATATCTTCTGGCAACAAGCATCCAAGTCGGAGTCGGCACAGTCCAGCAGACTGATTCCCAACGTAATGGTTCGCACGTCGAGATTCTCCTGCTCAATCATCTTGTTGGTCTCAATAACCTCTGATATGTTAATCATAAGAGATGCCTCCTCCCCTTAAATTCTGTGCATTTTACTGAAAATATCCTCCAACTGGCACTTCACCTGCACGCCTGTCTGCGTTCCCACCTCAGCAAGTTCGTCGGCAACGGTGTTGAATGGCGATGTGCATTTCGACATATCGACAATCATCATCATGTTGAAAAACTCCTGAACAATGGTTTGCGAAATATCCAGAATGTTGATGTTCTTGTCTGCCAAATAGGTGCAGACCTTGGCAATGATACCCACGGTATCCCTACCTACAACCGTTATAATTGCACGAGTCATAATCTTCCTTTACTTTAGAATTGGCCGCAAAGTTACACATCATTTTTGTAAATTCAACTATTTTTCTCCCACAAATTCCTCATATCTCGGAAAAAAGGGTTAACTTTGCAATTCAAATTCCTTTGAAAGAGATGAGCATTTCTGACATCATAACCGAAGAGAAATCAACGAGTTTTTCCTTTGAGGTGTTACCACCGCTGAAGGGAAACGGAACAGCCAGTTTGTTCCGCACCATCGACTTGCTCAAAGAGTTCGGTCCCAAGTACATCAACATCACGACGCACCGCAGCGAATATGTGTACCATGAACAGCCCGACGGCACCTTCACGCGTTCCCGTCTGCGTCGTCGCCCAGGCACAATCGCCGTGGCTTCTGCCATCATGCACAAGTACGACATCAAGGTGGTGCCTCACGTGGTGTGCAGCGGATTCACGAAGGAAGACATCGAGTACATGCTGCTCGACCTCCAGTTCTTGGGCATCAGGGACCTGCTCCTGCTCCGTGGCGACAAGGCCAAGGACGAATCGCGCTTTGAACCAACACCTGGAGGCTATTCACACACCACCGAACTCATCCAGCAAGTGAACCAGTTCAACGACGGTTTCTTCATGGACGGCACTCCAATCAAGCAGCCTGGCAACCCCTTCTCGTTCGGAGTGGCTTGCTACCCTGAGAAGCACGAGGAAGCGCCCAACATCGGTTACGACATGCAGATTCTCAAGCGCAAACAGGACATGGGAGCCGACTATGCCATCACGCAGATGTTCTTCGACAACTCGAAATACTTTCGTTTTGTGAAGGATGCACGCGAGAACGGCATCACCATCCCCATCATCCCTGCCATCAAGCCCCTCAGCAAACTCTCGCAGCTAACTGTGGTGCCCAAGACATTCCACCTCGACCTGCCCGAAGCACTGAGCAAGGAGGCGGAAAAGTGCAAGACGGACGAGGAAATGAAACAGCTCGGCATCGAATGGGGTATCGCCCAGTGCAAGGAGCTCATCGAGCACGGTGTGCCATCCATCCACTTCTACACCATGTCGGCTGTTGATTCCATTCGACAAATCGCAACCGCTATTTACTAACAGCTCAGGCGCTCCTTTGATTCAATCACATCGTTCAAACATGCTGTTCACAGACATCATAGGCCAGGAGGCCATCAAGCAGAAACTCATCAAGGACGCACAGGACGGAAGAGTGCCTCATGCGCTCATGCTCTGTGGCAAAGAGGGGTGCGGTGCCCTGCCCCTGGCAGTGGCTTTCGCCCAATATCTGCTTTGCACGGGCAAGATGCCTCAAGACAACGGTCTCAGTATGTTTGGCGACCCCGAACCTGCCACACCACTCGACCATGCCTGCGGACACTGCAACTCCTGCCTCATGGCTGAGAAGCTACAACATCCCGACCTCCACTTTGCCTTCCCCATCTTCAAGAAGAAGGCTGGCAAAGTCAACCTCAGCGATGACTTCCTCACTGAATGGCGCGAGCTGATGATTGACAATCCCTATTTCGGTTATGCCGAATGGATGAAGGCATCGGGAGCCGAGAACCAACAGCTAATGATGTACGTGGAGGAGAGCGATGCCATCGCCCGAAAACTTGCGCTCAAGTCGAGTCAGGGAGGCTACAAGGTTTGCATCATCTGGTTGCCCGAGAAGATGCACGAATCCTGTGCAAACAAGATGCTCAAACTCTTGGAGGAACCACCTCAGCAAACGGTGTTCCTGCTGGTCAGCGAACGCCCCGACCTCGTGCTGCAAACCATCCGCAGTCGCACGCAGATGATTGACGTTCCTGCTCTTTCGGAAAAGGAAATCGAGCAGACACTCATCGCCAACAACGGCATTGCCGAGGCGGAAGCCAAGCGCATAGCACACATTGCCAACGGCAGCATGACGGCAGCACTGCGCGCCATCACCAGCGACACGGACGAATCGGAATACTTCGAACTCTTCGTCAGTCTCATGCGCCTCTCTTACATGCGGAAGGTGAAGGAAATGAAACAGTGGAGCGAAGAGGTGGCATCCTTAGGACGCGAACGACAGAAGAGTTTTCTCGTTTATAGTCAGCGACTGCTGCGCGAGAATTTCATCTACAACTTCCATCGTCCCGACCTCAACTATATGAACGAAGAGGAAAGCCAGTTTGCCGTCAAGTTTGCTCCTTTTATCAACGAGCGCAACGTCATCGGCATCATGACGGAGCTTTCCCTCGCCCAACGCGACATCGAACAGAATGCGAATCCCAAGATTCTCTTCTTCGATTTCGCTCTTAAAATGATTGTATTAATTAAAAACAGATAAGCAAACATATCCACACAACACCTATGTCTGAATATCACGCATGCTGCGGAGGCGGACGCGGACTTTGTGCAAAAGGCTGCAATCGCCAAACCGACAAGCTCAACACATACGACTGGCTCGCCGACCTGCCCGACAATGCAGCGATGAGCAACATTGTGGAGGTACAGTTCAAACCGCCTCGCAAGGGATATTTCATCAATTCCAACAATCTCGACCTGGCCAAAGGCGACATCGTGGCTGTAGAGGCCAACCCAGGACACGACATCGGCACCGTTACCATGACGGGACGACTCGTAGCGCTGCAAATCAAGAAGGCCAACCTGAAGCCCGACGTGGAACTCAAGCGCATCTATCGCCGTGCCCGTAACGTCGATATGGAGAAATTCCGCGAGGCAAAGGCGCTCGAACACGAAACCATGATTGAATCGCGCCAAATCGCTCTCGACCTCGGTCTGAAAATGAAAATCGGCGACGTGGAATATCAGGGTGACGGCAACAAAGCCATCTTCTACTACAGTGCCGACGAACGCGTGGACTTCCGCCAACTCATCAAGGTGTTGGCAGAGCGTTTCCGTGTGCGCATCGAGATGAAGCAGATCGGTGCACGCCAAGAGGCTGGACGCATCGGCGGTATCGGTCCTTGCGGTCGTGAACTCTGCTGCGCTACGTGGATGACCAACTTCTCCAGCGTGAGCACCAGTGCAGCACGTTTCCAGGACATCTCGCTCAATCCGCAGAAGTTGGCAGGACAGTGCGCCAAACTGAAGTGCTGCCTCAACTACGAAGTGGACCAATACGTAGAGTCACTCAAGCGACTTCCTTCACGCGAAATTACTCTCCACACCAGGGACGGTGAATACTTCTTCTTCAAGGCCGACATCCTTGCGCACCTCATCACCTACTCCACCGACAAGCACGTGCTTGCCAATGCGCACACCATCTCTTCGCGTCGCGCCTTCGAAATCATCAACATGAACCGCGATGGTCTGAAGCCTGAAGCCCTCACCGAGAATGGCGAACCTGTTCGTGAGGAGTCGAAAGACCTGCTCGACCAGGAGAATATCAATCGCTTCGACCGCTCTCGCTCCAGCAAGAAAGCCAAGCGTCGCAAAGGTGAAGAAGGCGAAAAGCGGCACAACGATGCCAAGCCTGCCAAAAAGGCGAACAATCCAAAGGAGGTAGCCGCATCCAATCCTGTGCAAGAAAACAAGGACGACAAGAACGCAAACCCAGCTCCTGCTCCATCTACCAACGAAGCGGCACCAGCCAATCGTCAGCGCAGAAACAAGCCAAACCGTCCGAATCGTCCCAACAACCCTAACAACAATTCCAATCAAGCTCCCAAATAGCATTGACACGCTTTGTTAACATAGCCTTGCTTCTCGTCCTCTTCCTCTCACTCGCAGCCTGCACCCATCCCACCGAAATGGAGCACCTGCAAGAGAAAGAGGGCGAGAAAATCTTTTTCGACAAGTTTGCAGCTGTCGATGAGCAGTCGTGGCAGAAGTCTGACACATTATTTATATATATACCTGTGCAGAAAAAGCCCCTCGACACTGAACTATCCGTCACGGTGCGCACCACCAACGCCTATCCCTATCGCAACCTGCAATTGAGAATTGCCTTGCAGGAAATACCCAATCCCGTGCGCTACCGCCGCATCCACACCACCCGACGCCACGTCTTCGTGGAGGACACCACGGTACACATCAAGTCAAAGCATTGGTGGGCAACACCCAAAAAGGTCTATAAGGAAACGTTCCCCATTGCCAGCTCCGACACGCTGGTTGAAATCGTGCAGATGGCTCGTCCCGTGCGCACCGACCGCATCGACTTCAACATCTTCGATGCCTACGACCGCACGGCAGGCAAAGGCATCCTGCACTACGAAACGCATGCACAGCCCTACACGATTCACCTCGGCGGATGCCGAACTTACCGCCTGGCCATCACCCACACCATGCGCGACCTTCATCTCGCAGGCATCTCCGACATAGGCATTCGCCTTTCCAAGAAAAGTGAATGAATTTGTCCTCAACCCCCGTGCAACAAGCTCCGTTTTCGCCTCTCAAGTCAACAAAAAGCAACAACATTAGCATTTTTTCTTCAAAAATTTTGCAGATTAAAGAAAAATGCCTACCTTTGCACCCGCAAACGAAAAACAATGGTGCCATAGCTCAGTAGGTAGAGCATCGGACTGAAAATCCGTGTGTCACTGGTTCGAATCCCGTTGGCACCACAAAAAAAGAGACAACTTCCAGTTGTCTCTTTTTGTTTTTATTTCTTGTGAAGAACACTCCCTTACTTCTTCATCGCCTTGAGCATTTCCTCAGCATAGCGCTTGCCAATCATTCGATAGCCTTCGGCAGTGAAATGAAGGCGGTCGAAAGCACCTGGGCAACCCTTCGAACTGACCACACGGCTGTTTGGAATGGTTTGTGGCAACTTCTGAATGATGTCGTTCATCGATGCACAAGCACCATTAAATTCCTGACTCAGCACCTCGCCAGCAATCAGTGGCACGTCGGCAGCTTTCAAGTGAAGATCGTTGAGCAAGTCATTATATATCTTA
>CADBXS010000024.1:0-22535 GCA_902798705.1 uncultured Bacteroidales bacterium | reverse complement strand
GTAAGGAGCAAGATGCCCTTGATGACTCCCTGATGGCTGGCACGAAGCGCACATTCGAGCACGCGCAGATAAGGAATATCATCGTAAGCATGCATGAAATTCTGGAACCAACCAGCCTCACGACTCACCGTCATTGGGTCGTATTCCTTGAAGAGATGCTCGATTTTGCAACCACCGATAGCCACATGGATGACACCCACACGGATTGAGTCAGGCAGTTTCTCCACCATCGTTCTTCCGAAATAGTCGGCAGGAGTCAGACCTGTGTGAGGACGGCAAAGAGGAGGAGTAGCAGTGTACCACTGGAACTTCTTGCGCTCCTCACCACGATAATTGCCCGTGTTGGCAGGGAAATCAACAGCAGCCATCATCTGGAAACGGTCCGAAACACCTTGATAGTCCTGTTCCTCTGGACGGGCAGCACCCTCCATGTTCGACTGTCCTATACAAATGTAAATGTAGAAATTAGGGTCCACCTTCGACCTGAAATGCTCCGATTGCGAGAGGAAGTCCTCTGTGGTTTGAGCATTGCCATACATCTTCGATGCATCGTTCTGAGCCTGAGCAACCGATGCCACCAGCAGCAGAGAAAGAGAAATCCATGCTGCGCGGAAATTGAATACATGTTTCATAAGCGTTTTGTTAATTAGTTTAGTTAGATTTTCGTGCAAATTTATAGAAAAGGCTCTTAATGACGAAAAACTTCTGAAACAAATACTTATAATTTTGATTCCAACAAAGCAAAAGCCAATGATTTTCAGATAGACAAGAAAAAAGTTCATCATTTAGATGGCCAGTCAGAAAAAATGTTGTAACTTTGCATCCGCTTTAGCGAAGCCGCTGGCGAGGTGCCACACTGCGGTGGCAGTTTTAGAGAGACTCGTGCATGCTTCGTTGGAACAAATAAACAATTTTAGAAAGAACAATTCACAGTAAAATGGATTTAATTAAAGTTGCTGAAGAAGCATTTGCTACAGGCAAAGAGTTCCCAAAGTTCAAGGCTGGTGACACCATCACCGTAGCTTACAAAATCATCGAAGGTTCTAAGGAGCGTATCCAGCTCTACCGCGGTGTGGTTATTAAGATTTCAGGCGAAGGCACCAAGAAGCGTTTCACCGTTCGCAAGATGTCAGGAACTGTAGGTGTTGAGCGTATCTTCCCTATCGAATCTCCAAACATCGACTCTATCGAAGTGAACAAGGTTGGTAAGGTTCGTCGCGCTAAGCTCTACTACCTCCGCAACCTCACTGGTAAGAAGGCTCGTATTAAGGAAAAGCTCTCTGGTAAGAAGACTGAGAAATAATTTTTCCTTTCTCACCTTGCTACCGCACAGCGGTACGTCTCCTCATCGAGATAACCTAAAGGAAACATCTGCACAGTCATTTTGTGCAGGTGTTTTTTTGTTTCTGTCAGTGCCATTGGAAAATCCACATATTGGCCGTCAAACATTCCATCTTTGAGGAAAATACTTCACGGAAAAGTTTTCCACGTAAACGGAAAGCTTTTCCGTGTAAACGGATAACCTTTCCACGTACACGGAAAAGTTCTCCATTGAGATTTTTCCATTGTCTTAACTAATTTGTTATCAAAATTCGGAAAGTTCCTCATGAAGTGCCACTCATTTTTGTTTGAAGAAAAGAAGCTATTATGACGGAATTCTTGGCAGACCATAGAAATAATGTAAAAAGAAATTGCCAAATCAAAAAAAACTTTCTAACTTTGCATCAACGATAACAAGATTGTGCATTTACAATGGGAAAATTGGTCATAAATTCGTACGACGAATTTGCATCACACTTAGGTGAAGTGCTGGGAACCAGCGAATGGCAGGAAGTGACACAGGAGAGAATCAATCTCTTTGCCGATGCCACGCTTGACCATCAGTGGATTCATGTCGATGTGGAGAGAGCTAAGGTGGAAAGCCCTTACAAATCAACCATTGCACATGGCTACCTCACCCTTTCGTTGCTTCCACACCTGTGGAACGAAATCATCGAAGTGAACAACCTGAAGATGATGGTGAACTACGGCATGGACAAAATGCGTTTTGGCCAGCCAGTCATCACGGGCAGTAGTGTTCGCCTTGTTGCCTCTCTGTACTCGATTGCCAACTTGCGCGGCACCTGCAAGGCTGAAATCAAATTCTCTCTCCAAATCAAGGATGCTCGCAAGCCTGCGCTCGAAGGCATTGCCACATTCCTCTATTATTTCAACAACTAAACACATCCCTCGCCAGAGGAAAAACGAAAAAGACTTATTTATCGCTTGCTGATTCATCTGCCGAATTTGTTTGAATCGAAAGTAAAGCAACTGATGATATGTCTGATTGCTTGTTTGTGCTGTAGCTCATGGGCTACGGCACAAATTGTTGTGTCGGAAAGTGAAACGGAGAATGTGCAAATGACCGACTCCCTGCAGACCGACACCCTGCAAAATACACCTGCACACACCAAGAACGTAGCAGAGAAAATCTTCGATTTCATCGGGAAAATCTTCACTAATTACCCGAAATTTGAGGACAACCTTGCCGACTCGCTCAACGTGAGCGCAGAGGAGTTTGGCAACATGAGTCAGCACAAGAAGAAAAAGCTCTTGCTGGATTTCCTCGAGGAGAAAATCCACGACTGGAACCGAATCGACACCACCTACATCATGCCACAGAAATACAACTGGGCGGTGATGCTGCAAAACACAAACACCTTCGAGAACTTCAACATCCGAAGCCGTGGAGAATCGAAGCAGACACTCAATCTGGCTCCGCGTCCTACCTTCCGTCTGGGTGGCTACTTCGGTTGGCGCTGGCTCTTTTTAGGCTACACCTTCGACGTGGGTGGACTCCTGCGGCACAAAAACGCGCAAAGGCAGAAGACAGCCATCGACTTGAGTTTTTACACTTCGAATGTGGGACTCGACCTCTTCTACCGCAAGACGGGAAACAACTATAAGGTGACAAACCTGAATAGCATCGTGAAGGACGGCTCGAAGGTGTCGGATCAGTTCGACGGACTCAACCTGCAGACACGTGGTATGAACATCTACTACATCTTCAACCACCACTATTTCTCCTACCCTGCCGCTTTCTCTCAAAGCACCGTGCAACGGAAATCCTGCGGTTCGTTCAAGTTGGGATTCTCGTTCACACATCACAAACTCTCGCTCGACGAGTCGAGAATCTCCGACCAACTGCGCCCGTACATCGACGAATCACTGCTGTTTAACTCAGTGATTTACAACGACTACAACATCAACTTTGGCTATTCCTACAACTGGGTGTTCGCCAAGAATTTCCTCCTCTGCGCATCGTTCAGCCCAGGCTTCGCCTACAATGTGACGCACTACGACGCAGAGCATACACCACTGCCAGAGGAAGAAAAAGAGGAAACGAGCGATCTGCTTTCGTGGTTCAAGTTCAGAAAACTCAGCATGGACTATATTATTCGACTTGGTCTGGTATATAACGACACAAAATACTTTGCCGGACTCTCCTTCATCATACACACATTCAACTACAAAAACGAACAAATTCGTCTGAACAATTCGTTCGGTTCACTCAATTTCTACATTGGCTTCAATTTCAAGAAGAGAAAGAAATAAAAACGTCAATCGATTTACAAATTCAAAATACACTTCTTAACAAACGGAATTTATAGATAAGTTTTTCAGTAAAACCAAACACATTTTCAACAAAGATAAAATATTTTCATAAAATTCTTGCCAGAAAATTTGCGGATGTTAAAAAAAACACTTTACTTTGCAAGTACAATTTAGAAACGACAAAAACATTCCAAAAAAAACGGAGCAAAACAGAACAGTTTATGGATACTCCGTGGAATAGTTTCGTATGTTCAGCTCGAAATTATCTCCCAAATTAATCATTATAAGCAGTAATTTAATTTAAAAGTATTGTAAACTCATTCTGACAGTACACACACAAAACACGACAAAGGAAGCCTTACATCGCGAGATGCAAGGCTTTCATTTTTTATCGTTCTAAGGACGCTTAGGACCAATAGATTTTCATTTTTCCTTTCCTTCTTATGTCCATAAAGGTTCACATTCAAAGTGCATTTACATACCAAGAGTTCATTTTTTTAAGAAATTTGTTCATTTTCCATAAAAAAAAACTGATTTTTTTGTTCGCATTCAATAGTTTTTATTAAATTTGCAGCGATAAGAACGATTTTCGTGTTTGAATACTTGTCATTTCACATGAAGTCAAAAAGGGAGATTTCAGAACTATCGACCTTCCTTGAAGATGAAAACTGAACGGAATGAAGAAAAAAATCATCACAACGGGATTTTTGCTTGCAGCGATGCTCACGGCAAATGCAACCAATGAGGTTGTTGCATCAATTGCTGACAGCCCTGATGATGAAACACCAGCGAAAGCAGCTTCTCCTTCAGCTATAACCACTAAGACTAACGACGATACTATCATCATTCCAATCGGTACGGAATATTACGGTGACGTAAATGAAGACAAGGTGGTTGACATCAGCGATGTCGTATCGATTGTCAATCACATCCTCAACGGAGGAACGACATCGGGCACATTCGAAGCACTGAATGCCGACATCAACAAAGACAAAAACGTGGATATCAGCGATGTGGTGGGTGTTGTCAACATGATATTGAATGGAGAAAAAATGATTAGAGTCAGCGAAGGCAATGCAGCCGAAGCCCACGTAAAACCAATTAACAACGATATAGAGAACTAAAATCAAATAATTAATAACTTAAAAACAAATGATTATGAAAAAAATTTTATTCTCATTACTTGCTCTTCTGTCTGTAAATTTGGCATGGGCAGATGACGTAACCGTTCCTGACGTAGAAATTGCACCAGGACAAACCAGCTATGTGGAAATTTATCTGAACGTGGATTCCAAAACTATTTATGGCGGTTTCCAATTAGATGTTACTTTCCCAGAAAAAATAATTGTTCCTGAAGTAACTTATCAAGATCTTGGTGAAGATGGTCAAATGGTTGATGTTCTTGGTCCAGACGGCGAATTGGGTAAAGAGCTTCAAGCAGCAAAATTTAATCTTAGTAGAAGATTTGTAAACGGCGATTCTCAACATATGAGATATTTGAGCTTTGCTATGGGGGCTACTCTGAACAAAGATAATGTTGACAATTTGTTGTTGATGAGGATTCCTGTCAATGCTGATGCTTCTTTATCACCTGGTGATAAACTTCAAGGCAATATGTTCGATATTAAGCTTCAGTCTCCAGCAGGTACAGTTCTTTTTGATGATATAACAGTTAATTTCATAGTTACGGATTATATTAACTTGTTTGATTATGCAGAGAAATTACCAGCAAACAATACACAAGGTAACTTTGTAGTTCATCGTACAATCAAAGCCAATGAATGGAGCACAATTTGCTTGCCATTTGCCATGACGGGTGATCAAGTTAAAAAAGCATTTGGAGACGATGTGAAATTTGCAGACTTTGCAGGTGCTGATTATATTGACGGAGAGAATATTCATATTAATTTCACAACAGTAGATGCAGTGAATGCTGGTACGAAAAATTATCGTCCATATATTATTAAAGTTTCAAAAGCTATTGATCAGTTTAGAGTTGATAATGCTACTATTAAGAGAGCTGGTTCTAATGTAGCTGTTGGTACTTATAAATTCAGTGGTACTGTCGTACCAACCACAATTCCTAAACAATGTTTGTACTTAAGTGGAAATAAGTTCTACTATTCTATAGGTAAAACTGAGACCAAAGCCTTCCGTGCATATTTCGACTTAGGAGATGATGTATTGGATGAGTATTGGGATGCAGCTGAAGTTAAGGTGAACTTGGTATTAGACGATGTTACTAAGATTGAAAGCATTGATAACATAAATTCAAATGGTGACATCTATAATTTGAATGGTATCAAGATAGGTACTGACCAGAAGAACCTTGGTAAGGGTATTTACATCGTAAACGGTAAGAAAATTGTTAAATAACTCATAAATCCGAAAAGAATATGAAAAAGAATTATATAGCTCCTCTTATGTCAATGGAAGATTTGACATTAGGTACAATTATTGCTCAGAGCCTAGGTGTAACTGCACCAGGACAAGGTATAGGTTACGGTGGTATCGACACAGAAGGAACAGGTACCCCATCAGCTAAGACTCGTAATGAGTGGGAAGACGGTCTCTGGTAATCTTCATCCATACAAATAATTCGACTAAGGTTTTTACACCTTATATATAATATGAAAGTCGAGCATCTTTTGAAGGTGCTCGACTTTTTTGTGTGGGAGAAGAAACAATTAATAAAAAGATGTTAGTTAACAAAGGCCGAAGGCCTGAAAGAAGAAATAAATCACAAATCTGTGAACTATTTTATACTTGTTTTGTTTGTAATCAAATAACAAATGTGTATATTTGCATGCAAATTGCAGAAAGTAACAATGAAAATATTATATCCCGAGAAGATTAACGACTTCATTCAGATTCATCCCGATTCTAAGCCTGCACTTGAACGATGGAGCACTATTCTGAAAGCAGCAAAATGGAGACACCTTGCAGATCTCAAACAAGATTTCCCTTCTGCTGACTATGTGGGTAACAACCGTTACGTATTTAACATCAAAGGGAACAGATATAGGACTGTGGTTATGATTGTCTTCTTTGCGGATACTGCTGCTATACGCTTTGTTGGAACTCACAAAGAGTATGACAGGATTAAGGATATTAAAACAATATAGGCTATGATTATAAAGAGTGAAAAAGAATACAAGGATTATGAAGCTCGTGCAGAAGCATTGATTCAGCATGGCACTGAGATTGGTGATATGGAACTGCTTTCTGAGGAAGAAAAAGCTGAGTTCTCACGCTTAAGTGAGGCTTTAGACGAATATGGGAGCGCTTATCATCCCCTGCCTGGACAGATGAGCACACTACTCACAGATGCCATTCTCACACAAGTGAAGGAAAAGGGCCTGAAGCAAAAAGAAGCAGCGCAGATGATTGGTATTAGTTCTACCATGTTCAGTGACCTTATTCATGGACGCCGCTCATTAAGCTTTGAAGTAGCACGAAAGATACACAAAGTACTTGGAGTGCCAGCTGATGTTGTATTGCTATAACATGGAAAAGGTACTAAAAGAGTCCGCAGTCTTCACAGACTACGGACTCGAAAACAATCCTTTTGGATTTGAACTAACCTATACTAATATTTATAAATTCACCTAATAATGGTTCTTTCGTTTGTTAGAACTTCTGGAGGATGGTGTCAGGAAGGATAGGCATGGCACCATTTTGTGTGCAGATGTATGCACTAACCTCTACAGCGAGCTTGTGAGCCTCTTCAATTGGCTTGCCTTTGAGTACTGCTGCACAGAAGCTACCAGTGAACGAGTCGCCTGCACCTACCGTGTCGGCAACAGTTACCTTTGGTGTTGGCTGGAAAGACTTCTTGTCGGCTGTAAATACATAGCTGCCGTTCGTGCCACAAGTGAGGACGAGGATGTCGAGCTTGTAGGTGTCAATGAGATAATGACACTGCTTTTCGAGGTCGAGACCACCCAAATTGAACATACGTTCGATGATGACAAGTTCTTCGTCGTTAATCTTTAGAATGTTGCACTTCTTGAAGGATGCTTCAATCACTTCCTTGGAATAGAATTGCTGACGAAGGTTGATGTCGAAAATCTTTACACAGTCGTCAGGAGTAGCATCAAGGAACTTCTGAATCGTTTTACGCGTCACAACACTACGCTGAGCCAAAGAGCCCCAGCAAACAGCCTTGCACGACTTTGCAATTTCCTCTATCTCTGGAGTGAAAGGAATGTTGTCCCAAGCCACTCCCTCACGAATTTCATAGCAAGGAACACCTTGATTGTCGAGTGTCACCTGTACCGTACCTGTTGGATATGGCACGCGAGGCATGAGATAGTTGAGCTTATTTGCTTCAAGAGCAGCGATGGTTTCTTCTGCCAATGCATCTTCTCCTAACGCACTGATTGCGATGGTATCGTTACCAAACTGACCAGCATGGAAAGCGAAGTTTGCTGGTGCGCCACCCAATTGTTTTCCTTCTGGAAGGCAATCCCAAAGTGCCTCACCCAGACCTACGATATATCTTTTCATATTTAATTAAAGACCCACTCCCCACCCCTCCCTGTGAGGGAGGAGAGTAGTCACTATGTTAATGGGTTAATAATTTTGATTTAATTTGAATTCTATTATTGCTTCACCTGTTTAATGTAAGTAATGAGATAGATAACGCCGACAGCCATGACAGCCACAGCACCTGCTTGTCCCATTGCATCGCTCAAGAAGCCCATGAAAAGAGGGAAGATGGTTCCACCGAAGAGACCCATGATCATCAAGCCACTGACCTCGTTCTGCTTGTCAGGAACAGAAAGGAGTGCCTGCGAGAACACCATCGAGAAGATGTTGCTGTTGCCATAACCCACGAGTGCGATGGCTGTGTAGAGGATTGCCTTTGAGCTACCGCCAAACATGAGTGCCATACTTACCGCCATCATCAATACGCTGATGATGAAGAACACCTTAGTTTTCATTACGCGGAGGAAGAAAGAACCTGTGAGACAGCCGATGGTACGGAAGATGAAATAAAGGCTGGTAGCAAAAGCAGCTTCGTTGAGCGTCATGCCTACGCGCTCCATGAGCAGTTTAGGAGCTGTAGTGTTGGTACCTACATCGATACCCACGTGGCACATGATGCCAAAGAAGGAAAGCAGCACGATTGGCTTACCTAACAGGCGGAAGCAATCAGCAAATGAGGAAGTCTTTCCCTCCATCTTCTCTTCCTCGATTGGAGTGACGAAGAGCAAGCCAGTGGCCAGCAAACCAACAACGAAATAGATGAGGAAGAGCACACGCCAATCCATGCCAAAAGATGGAATCACCTTTGTCGCTCCCCACATAGCTAAATAAGGAGCGAGGAAAGAAGCAATCGCCTTGATGAACTGTCCGAAGGTGAGCGTGGAAGCGATGTTAGAACCTCCGATGATGCTCGACACAAGCGGATTAAGTGAAGTCTGCATCAGTGCATTACCAATGCCCAAGAGCGAGAAGGCAATCAGCATGATAGGGAAAGTGTCACCCAAGAGAGGGAGGAAGAGCGAAACAACTGTCACGATGAGCGACAGGAGAACGGTCTTCTTGCGTCCAATTTTGTTCATCAGCATGCCCGTTGGCACGGAGAAGATGAGGAACCAGAAGAACACGAGCGAAGGGAACACATTGGCAACAGAATCGCTCAAGTCGAGGTCTTCTTTCACGTAGTTGCTGGCAATACCCACCAAATCCACAAATCCCATGGCAAAGAAGCAAAACATCACGGGAATGAGGTAGAGTGTCTTATTCGATTTCATATCATTTCAATTTTTATTTTATTTCATAAATCCTTGCCTTGCCACCCTTCACCTTGAGTTGGTTGTAAGGCTCGGAAGGGAACACGAGGTTAGTCATCACCATTTTACCTTCGCTGTCGAAAGCCTCCACGCTGCACTTGTCGATGAAAATGCGAAGCTGACGGATACTACCCAATGTTGGAGCTACGGTTTCTGCAGCAAACTGTTCGCTGAAACTGCAGTCGCCACTTTCCTTGCGATCCATCTTGAAAGTACGAGCCGATTCGTCGTAGTTCATCACTACTTTCTCACCCTTCGCATTCTTCAGTTCGATGGAAGCACTACCTTTCACGTCGATGACGATTTCACATGTGCTGCTTGGCTTCTTCAGCTGCTTGCCGCGTACTTTCAGCATTTCTGGTGATGGAACACTTGCCAAATAAGTTTCGCCACCATCCTCAAAGAGTTTGAGGTCGCGAGGCACACTGTTGGCAGAGCGGAACTGCTTGGTTGGCACTTGGTTAGCATACTGCCAGTTGCTCATCCATGCGAGAGCCACCAAGCGACCATCAGGTGCATTGGAGAATGTGACAGTAGCATAATGATCCTTGCCATAGTCCATCCACTTTGTCATGCTTGGCTTGGAATCGCATACGAACTTGTGTCCGTCGAACTTACCCGTGAAATATTGAGTTGCACTGCCGCCGAAAGGACCACCAGGGTTGATGTTCAGCAGGAGCACCCACTTGTTGTTATCCATTTTCAGCAAGTCAGGGCATTCCCAAACACCGTCGTGGTTGCCATATTCCTTACCAAAACTGCTTTCGTATGTCCAGTCCTTCAAATTCTTGGAAGAGTAGAACTGCACTTCCTGACCAACAGCCAGCACCACAATCCATTTGTTCGTGCCTTCGTGCCACATTACCTTTGGGTCGCGGAAGTCAGGAGCTGGGTAAGTGAGGACAGGATTGCCTGCATATTTCGTGAAAGTCTTGCCGTTGTCTGTGCTGTAAGCAATGCTCTGAGTCTGGTGCTGACCAGCAGAGGTGTACATGGCGATGATGGCATCCTTGCCAAAGCCAGCGGTGTTCTGTTTATCAACCACTGCACTACCACTGAAGATGGAGCCCAATGCATCGGGAGCGATAGCCTCATCCTGCATTTGCCAGTGAACGAGGTCGGTGGAAGTGGAGTGTCCCCACGTCATGTTTTCCCACTGTGAACCGTATGGGTTGAACTGGAAATAGAGATGCCACACGCCGTCCTTATAAAACATACCGTTAGGGTCGTTCATCCATCCCCAAGCAGGAGTGTGGTGATATTCAGGACGGAAGCGTTCGCGGTTGGTCGTATCGAAAGTGCTCGACAATCTCATTTCCTTCCAGCAAGAGAAATCCTTCACGGAACCCGTCTTGTGGCGGTCGCCGTGGAAAGTGACATCCAGCAGCAGGTTCTTGTCGAACTTACTCAAATCGAGTGGCACGAGGTAATCCACTTTATCTACAGCCAAGCGCAGATTGAATCCCTTCACCACTTGGTTGTTGCACACGATGTCAACATGAGCGTTTTCTTCTTTCTCCTCACAAGGCAGAAGGAGGTAACGCTGCGTGGCATTCACGCGCACCATGGTATGTGCATCGCTGAGATGCTGAGGAGTTGCAATTTGAGCCGTTGCTGTTAGGCTTGTCATTGAAAAAGCAAACAGAGTTGCCAAGGTTGTTAGTTTCATATTATTTAAGTTATTTGTTAGAATCTTAAAAAGGAAAAGTTGTTTTCCACATTGTCAGTGGCAAATTTAGTTTTTCTTCGATTTCATCGATAAAAAATATGTTTCTCTTAATCGCAAAAATGTTGCATGAAACAATTTTTCATAGAATTACAACAAATATTCAACTTTAACCCTAACCTTAACCTTAACTTTTCCATCCAGATGGCTTCCCTCCCCCTTGGGGGAGTTGGAGGGGGCCCTTATCGAATCACTACATCCAGCGTGATAGGAATCTTCAGTTTTTTTCCTTTTTCCTTTGTTTCGATGGTCTTTGTGATATGTTGCAGGCCGTTTCCCATCTTTTCCTCCACTTTGAACGTGAGATGAAGAAGTTCCTGACGGTTGTTTTCATCGCAGTGGAGCACGACCACGTTCAGCGTTTTCTCTGCACCTCGGTTCATATAGCCCAAGTCGAAACGGTTTCTCGACACACGGGTGTGCTTCGTCACAGCGATGGGGAATTGCTTCATCAGCGTTTCGGCAGAAGTGATGCAATTGCCCTCCATCGCCATCTGCACGAAATGGCGCTTTGGCTTCTCCTCCGCTTTGGTTGTTGCCGATGTATAGACCACCGTGCCACTTTCGTAGAACTCCCCACCCTTTCCTGCTGGATTGAAGGAGAGCGTCACTTGAGAGGAATCGCCTGGTTGCAGCACGGCATCGCGTTCAAAGGCTATGGTCGTGCAACCGCACGACGTGTAGCCTTGAACCAGTCGAACTGCATTGTCGCCCACATTGCGAATCCAAAAAGAACGTTCTTGTTTTCCCTGTTCTTCCTTAATCGTTCCGATGGACACTTCCGAAGCACCGATGACAGCGACAGAATCCGTCGTCACTCCTGCCAACAGCAGACATATCGACAAAAGATTAGCGAGCATAGTATTTCTTTCCGTTAATGATACACATACCCTTGGTAGGAACATTGCTTAGTCGCATTCCATGCAGGTTGTAGATGGAAGGATTCTTCTGAGAACGGCTGTCATTCCAAATGGTTTCGATGGCATCCGACTGCTTTTGCTGAGCATCGAGCAACCATGCACTCACCTTCGCCGTAGTGTTATTCGTGGCAAAGACTTCTGCCTCAGTCTGTTCTGCATTCGTTGGGAAGAGACGAACTGAATAAGCCCAAGTGTCGTTGACAAAAATGTCAGCAATGGAACCATCGAGGAACACGTGGAGCTTCAGCACTTGTCCAGCAGCCACTTTCTTAGGGAGTGCAACAGCATAGACGCCGTTATACACACCATTGTCGTTGGCTGTGCGGTCGAGGGCGGTCAGGTCGAGCGTGAGCATTCCGTTGTCGGAATGATAAGTAAGGGAAGCACCCTTGTCACCCTTCTTCAGGAAGCGGAAACCCATTTCTCCACCGCCCACGGTGAACTCACCCAGCAGTTCCACTTGCCTTCCGCTGACAGGCGTAAGCGATTCTGTTCCATTCAGTTGAAGTGTTCTTTCCACCTTGGTCTCAGTCCTCATACCCGTGAGTCCGCTGTACGGTTTCTGAACGAGAGAGCCATCGCTTGCCAAGGAGATTTCGCGTGGCAGCGAATAGTTGTGTGCCCATCCCATTTCGGCATTCACCGAACCCGCCAACTTGTCGGGAACAATACCCAAGAGAAGCGTCTTGCCATCCTTCTGATAAATGGTTGGCGACAGCAATCCGTAGCCGTCCTTGCTGATACCATTCATTTCCAAGAATTGAGGTGCAACATTGTCGGGAACGAACTTGCCATCTGAACCAACGCTTCCCACCCAGCAGAGTGTGCGCACTCCAGCGCCAGTGTTCAACGGCGTGCAGGTGAAGAGCCATTTGCCGTTGCCCATCTCAGTCATGTTCGGCATTTCCCAGAAAGTGCCATGCTGGTTGGCATTCGTACCCTGGAAGAAGATGCTACCGTCGTTCGTCCACGAACCATTCTGATACTGATGCAGTGTGCAAGCACCCACACCGTTCTTGCTCGTACCCACGATGATGTATTTCTGACCGTTGGCAGCAAAGAAATATGGGTCGCGGAAGTCGTCGGAAAGTCCCGATGGACGTCCGTTGATGATGACACCCTGCTTGTTCCAGTCAGCCAGTGTCTCGTCTGCTGGCGAAGCCTGTGCCATCACAGCCTTAGCATTATCCACGGCTGTATAGATGATGTTGGGTTTTCCACCTGTTAGTTGTGCATCCGTGAAGACACATCCCGACCAACAGCCCTTGATGTCATAACTCTCACCTGGAGCAATGGCAATCGGCTCTTCCGTCCAGGAATAGAGGTTCTCGGAGGAAATATGTCCCCAGTGCAGGCGAGCCATGTAAGGACCGTTGGCATTCTTCTGAAAGAACACATGATAGCGTCCATCGCTGTAGGTCATACCATGACATTCGTTTGTCCAGCCACCCGAAGGCATTCCGTGGAACTGTGGACGCCAAAGACTCTCGGCATAGCGAGAGGAAGGATAGTTGAAATCGGGAGCAACCGACGAAGCAAGCGTATTGTTTGCCAATGCAGCCACTTCGTCTGCAGTCAATGCACTGTTATAGACGGCAATGTCGTCCATCAGTCCGCAGAACGTGTTGATGAGGAAAGGTCCTGCCTTCAGTTCTGTGGCATCCTTGCCAATCCAGAAGTCGGAAGCGGAGTGCTGCACATCCGAACGACTCATGCGACATGTACCGATTGCGTTGCCATTCAGATAGAGTGTACCTTTGTTGCCAGCCTTGTCGAGCACCACAGTCAGCACATTCCATTGTCCACACTTCAGTTTCTCGCTTCCGTCAATCGTGAAGAGATAACCATCAGCATAGGCGGAGCCAAACTGGAAACGGAGGTCACCCTGCGAGGACAATTGGAAAGCGAATCCCTGCTTAGCAGATTCGTTGAGGTTGCCACAAATCGTGGCGTAAGTAGGTGTATTCTCAGCCTCAGCCGTATTCATCATCGGGTAGGTTTCAGCAGCGAGCACCACACGAATGGTCAATGCCGAAGTGCTGAAAGTGTTGACAGGGAGCGAAGCCTTCACGAAGTTGGAATAGCCATCGAAGCGAAGTGCCACACCATCGGGACTCTTCACGTTGAAGGCAGGCAGTTGCGACTGCACCGAATATGATGAAGCGGAAACGGACTCAGTGATGGAGCGTCCATCGCTTCCAAGCGACATGTCGAAATGTGCTGCTGTCTGAGCATTCATGGCAGATACCATGACTGACAATCCGACTGATAAGAGTATCTTTTTAGTTTTCATATCGTTAGTATAAGTTAGAAGTTTTCACAAAGATAATTATTTAAAATGAAGAACCTTTAGTTCGGCGTTAGCCAATGTAGAATGAAGATTGTATTTTGCTGGCAGTTTCCTTTGATTGCACTGAACCTTTCCTTCGATTCTACTGAATGGCCGAGCCCTCAACGTCTTTGTGGCGAGCCTTCGCCATCGTAATGCCGAACCCTCGTTGATTCGATGGCGAACCTTCGGGCAACTAGTTGAAGCAAAGGAGAGGTTCAGTCAATCCACAGAAGCCCCTCTCCAGATCCCCCGAGGGGGAGGGAAGTCATCCGGACAGCCCCCTCCAACTCCCTCAAGGGGGAGGGAAGCCATCCGGATGAAGGGTCTTCATTCAACATTCAACCTACTTCAAGTAGTTGATGCAGTTTCTGGTGAAACGCTCCAACTGGTCTTGGTATTCGTTCGTGCCACCGATGTTCCATTCGTAAGCAGCAAGACCTACAGCGAGGATGCGACCGTTGAATGTGGTGGTTGGAGCGAAGTCGATGATACCTGCGCAGCAGTAGTCAACCACGTGGTTCCAAGTGCCGAGCACAGTGGAGTTGGTCGTTTCTTCCCAAGCCTTCACCACGTTTGGATTTGGAGTCAGGCCGAATGCGTTGAGGTCCCACATGCAGTTGTGGTCACCCTTGATACCAGCACCTTCGAAGGTGTAGATAGGGCGCTCGTAGAGACCAGCTGTGTAGTTCATGCCCCAGTAGATGTCGTGCTTCGAGTGGTCGTAAATCTGACCTTCGACATTACCGATAACTGGCTGAGAACCCCACACGTCGTTGTTCTGACCGCCTTCGCCACTGCCGAAGATGCCAGGCTGGAGTGATTCAGGAATACGCTCCACTGCCACCGTCATCTGAGTAGCGTGGTTGGTGAGCAACAGATTGCCACCATCTGCGCAGAACGCCTTGAGTGCGTTGATGACTTCTGCCGAAGCCAAGTTGCCAGGAAGGTTTGCATAGCCATGAGCCACACCGATGCGATCGCACATCACCCAGCACATGGTTTCCTCCTCGATGTCAAGGTTGTCGATAGTTGCAGGAGTGAAGAGAACACCTGTGCCATTGTTCACATAGTTCTCCTTGAACCATGCCACTGCGGATGCTTCGTCAGCCGACTGCTCATAGTCGTTTGGCACGAGCATAGCCACCTTAGCGTTAGCAGGACGGCTGATGTAGGTCAGACAGTTGCGAGTGAACAACTCCAACTGGTCTTGGAATTCGTTAGTTCCACCCACATTCCATTCGTAAGCAGCAAGACCTACAGCCAGAATACGTCCAGCAAATTCGGTGGTTGGGTTGAAGTCGATGATACCTGCACAGCAGTAGTCAACCACATGGTTCCATGTGCCAAGAACGGTTGAGTTGGTAGCATCTTCCCAAGCCTTCACCACGTTAGGGTTTGGAGTCAAGCCGAATGCGTTAAGGTCCCACATACAGTTGTGGTCGCCCTTGATGCCAGCACCTTCGAATGCATAGATGGAACGCTCGTAGAGTCCCGACTTGAAATCCATGCCACGATAGATGTCGTGCTGAGAGTGGTCGTAAATCTGACCTTCTGCATTACCGATGATTGGCTGAGTGCCCCAAACGTCGTTGTTCTGACCACCTTCGCCACTGCCGAAGATGCCAGGTTGCATTGTTTCAGGAATACGTCCGATTGCCACCGACATCTGAGTAGCATGGTTAGTGAGGAACAGACTTCCACCGTCAGCACAGAATGCCTTGAGTGCGTTCACCACGTCGTTCGAAGCCAATTCGCCAGGAAGATTCTTGAAACCAGGAGCAATACCGATGCGGTCGCACATCACCCAGCAAGCCACCTGCTCCTCCACGTCGAGGTCTTCGATTGTTGCAGGAGTAATCACAATGCCCTTCTTAGCATCCACGTAGGTCTTCTTGAACCAAGCCACAGCGTCCTTCTCGTCGGCAGACTGCTCATAGTCGTTTGGCACGAGCATGGCAACGAAGTCGGATGCCTTCTTCACCTCGTAATTAATGTAGAGACGAACGGTCTGACCTTCCGACACGCGACCATCACTGTAGCGTGCCTTCACAGTATAGCTCACGTTGGTGTTGGTTGGAGCCTTCTTGATGACATATTTGTCAATCACTTCATCAATGTTGGTGACATCGGTGTTGTCCTTGATAATCTGAATTCCCGACAGTCCTGCTGCCGTTGGATTCGTCCATGTAAGCGTCACTTCGCGGCTTCCTTCTGGACAGTTGGCAACCAGATTCTGAACAGCCTCCGAGTATTTTGCATCTTCCAAGTCCACATCAGAACAAGCGGTGAAGAGGCAAAGCAAAGCCATCAAGCCTAAATATATCTTTTTCATGTTATGATAGTTTTTATTTGAGTTGTTGTTTTGTTGTTGAGTTTCCGTATCGCCTCCCCTCGCCTCGGAGGGGAGGAAGAGAATCCTAATATTGCTTGTAGAGTCCGTTCGAGTTATCAAGTTCTGTGAGTGGAACAGGGAGGAAAATCTCGTTTTCAGTCACCGAACGATTCTTGTAGTAGTCACGGATATTGCTTTCGCTCTTCATGTAGTTGTTCATCGTGTTGAGCAGATAATCGTTGCCCCAACGAACAAGGTCGAACCAGCGATTGCCTTCGAGTGCCAATTCCAGACGACGCTCCATGCGGAGAGCCAAGCGAGCACGGTTCTTGGTCCAAGCCAAATTGCCATCATAATCCGTTGGATAAAGACTTACATAGTAGTCAGCCTTAGCAGGGTCGAGGTCGCTTTCGCCACCCTTCACACTGTTGGCAGCACGCTGGCGCACCTGGTTGATGAGATCCCGAGCCTCCACGAGTCTTGGCTCAGTGGCAGCATTGGCATCGCCCGACTGCTCAATGAGTGCTTCAGCCTTCAGCAAGAGGATGTCAGCATAGCGCACAAACATGAAGTTGAGGGAGTTGCATCCCCAAGGCCATGCAGCGTTGGCATCCTTAGGGTCTGGCCAAGCCTTTTTGTTGGAGTATTCTCCGTAGGTTTCAATGGCACGGCACCAACCTGCTGTGTAGGTGTGTCCACGCCAAGGGAAACCGATACGACCTACTGTGAAGTCCAAGCGTGGGTCGATGCTTCCTTCGTAGTCCTCAGTCACGTTCTCGCTGTTGAACGAACCGTCGAGATAAGGCAGACCGTTCTCGTCCGTGCGGAAGGCATTCACCAAGTTCTGACTGCCATAGAAGAAATCATCGCCTGTGCCATAGAGGTTGCCGTCGCTGTAAGTACAGTTCAGCAGGTTCGACCAGTTGATGAGCGCATTGTCGTTGGCAGTTGAGCACTGGAGTGCGAAGATGGATTCCGAACCGTTGTTGTAAGCGATTTTCGACATATCGCCGAAGTTGGTATAGAGTGCATACTGACCGCTCTTGATGACAGCATCAGCATAGAGTTCCACGTTTGCCCAGTCGGAAGTGAATGCGCACACCTTTGCCATGATAGCTTGTGCTGTGGTCTGAGTGATACGACCAACATCGCTCTTCTTGGCAGGAAGTACGGCAATAGCATCGGTGAGGTCCTTCTTGATGAAGTCGAGGATTTGCTCACGCGTATATTCATCGTTGCTCTTCGTGTTCACGTCTTCGCCTTCCTTGAAGTAAGGAATGCGCTTGAAGATGCGGATGAGGTCGAAATAATACCAAGCACGGAGTGTCTTCAGTTCGCCCATCAGTTCGTTTGCGTTCTTCACCGAACTTGCCGACTGCAATGCCAACATGGCGTTGTGAACGCGGGAAATGGCATAGTAGTTGTTCTGCCATTTGTTCAGGCAGCTCACGTTGTCGGAGTTGATTTCACTAACTTCGAGCAGGTGGATGTTTTCTTCCATACCTGTGCCGCCACCGCCTTTCAAGGCATCGTCGGAGCGCACGTCGAAAATCCAGTTGGTGGAAGGGCCAGCGAACGACTCGTTGTTTCCGAAGAAGTGGGCTTCCAATCCAGCGTATGCCGATGCTACGAGACCTTCAACCGAATTGTCGTCAAGCTGCTCTGCTGTGAACTGTCCCTGAGGCACCGTGTCGAGCATGTCAGAGCAGGAAATTGCCATGAAGCCCATCGTGGCAACCATTATGTAGCTATATATCTTTTTCATATATTGATTGTTTTTATGATGTTGAGTTAATGCTTATTTGGTTCACATTCTTCTTTCGTTAGAACTGCAAGTTCACACCCAGTGAGAACGTATGAGCACGTGGATAAGGTCCGTTGTCAACACGAGCTCCGTAAGTGGTGAGTGGCACTTCAGGGTCAAGACCTGAATACTTGGTAATCGTAAACACGTTCTCCATCTGTCCGTAAAGGCTCATGGAAGAAAGGCCAACTGCCTTCAGCCAAGGCTGGTCGAAACGATAAGAGAGCTTGAGGTACTTGCACTTCAGGTAAGAACCGTCTTCCATGAAGTAAGTTGACATACGAGTTTCATTGTTGTCATCCACTGTGGTCAGTGCAGGAATCGACGAACCTGTGTTTTCCTTTGTCCATGCTTTGAGCACATCAACGCTACGATTGGTGTAGAGATTGCCGTAAGTCATGAACTCCAACTGCTTGCGAGTGCCGTTGTAGATGTCGAAACCGAACTCACCTGAGAAGAATGTGGAGAGCGACCAGTTCTTGTAGTGTGCTGTGAGTGTCAAACCGAGTCCGAAGTCTGGGTTAGGGTCACCGATAACACAACGGTCAGCATCTGTGATAGTACCGTCGCCATTGATGTCGCGGAACTTGAGGCGGCCTACTCCCTTGCCTTCCTGAAGAGCATGGTTGCTCACCTGGTCCTCATTCTGGAAGATGCCATCGCATACATAACCATAGTAAACACCCATTGGCTTGCCTTCAATCAGTCGCCAGTCGCCACCAATCACACTCACTTCGTCGTTGAGCTTCACCAGTTTGTTGCGATACATCGAGAAGTTGAAATTGCCTTCCCAGCTGAAGTCGCCATACTGAGGAGAATGATAGTTGGCATTCAGTTCGAAACCGTGGTTCTTCATCGTACCCGTGTTCATGAACTTCACTGCGTTCTCACCTGCTACTGAGAGCACTGGAGGCAGGGTAATCATGTCCTTCGTGTTCTTCCAGTAGTAGTCGAGCGAGAGGCTCAGGCTTCCGTTGAACAAATAAGCATCGAGACCGAGGTTGGTCTGAGTCGTTGTTTCCCACTTCAGCTTAGGGTTACCTGTCGAAATCACCTTGATACCGCTGATAGCACCTGTGTTGGTTCCGTTCAAGTCGTAGGCACCGTTGCCTAAATCGTAAGCGTAGGTGGAGAAAGCTGCATAGTTGTTGGAGATGGCTGAGTTACCGTTCTGCCCCCATGCCAAGCGAATCTTCACATTGTCAATCACGTCGTTCTTTGGCCAGAAAGCTTCTTCGCTCAAGCGCCATGCACCTGAGAAGGCTGGGAAGATGCCCGAGTTGTGGTCCTTGTGTAGGCGTGAGGTCTGGTCGCGACGGAGTGTGGCCGAGAAGAGATAGCGGTCGGCGAAGTTGTAGTCGAGTTTTCCGAAGAGTGAGAAGAGTGCCCACTCCTGCTTGCCACCGCCGTTGGTCATCGTGCCCGAGCCCGAGCCAATCTGCATGTAGTCGGCATCCTCGAAAGCATAGTCCTTGCGTGTGGCAGCAAGATCCTCAAACACATACTTGATGGCTTCCGAGCCAGCCAGGACGGTGAAGTGGTGCTGTGCGGCGATATCGAAGAGATAGTTGGCCGTATTGGTCCAAGTCCAAGTGTCGCCCTGTCCGTAGCCACTGCTGACGGCGCGGTTAGCCGGATCGTCGGTAGCACGGACATTGCGTGTGAGATTTTTGTTGAGGAATTGCACATGCTCCACACCCACATTGCTCTTCAGTGTGAGTCCGGTGATGGGGATCACCTCAATGTAGCCGTTGCCGAAGATGCGCCACGACGAGTTCTGGTTGTCGCGCATGTTGTAGAGCGTCTGCACGGGGTTGTCGATATCGGATCCCAGCATGGCCACAGGGTCAGCATAGACACTGGGTGCTGAGAACACGGGGATGGCCGGGTGCTGGCGCATAGCACTGTAAGGAATGCCACGGTCGCCATTGGTGTCGGCTCCTCGGTTGTCCCACTTTGCAATCATGAGGTTCTCACCCACATGGATATACTTGTTAAAGTTATAGGTAGAGTTGACGCGAACCGAAATGCGCTTGTAGAACGTCTCGCTCATGAGACCCTGTTGGTTGATGTAGTTGGCAGAGAAGAGATATGACCCCTTTTCTGAAGCGTTTGAGATGCTTGCCGAGAGGTTGTGCGTCCATGCCGAACTGTAGACCTGGTCTTGCCAATCGGTGTCGGCCGTTTGGAAACCATTGACGTTGCTTACGAGTGTTGCCTCGCTTGGTGGTGATGATGATGACACCGTTGGCGGCGCGGCTTCCATAGATAGAAGCCGAAGAGGCATCCTTCAGTACTTGGATGGACTCAATGTCGGCGGCGTTGAGCGAGTTGAGGTTTTCGTTGGTGGCCACTCCGTCGATGACGTAGAGCGGATCGCAGGCATTGACCGTACTCATACCACGCACGCGTATGGTGGAACTTCCACCGCCTGGCGCAGCATCCGTGACGATGTCTACGCCAGCGAGCTTACCCTGCATAGAGTTGAGCATGTTGGGGTCGCTCTCGCTGATGGGGCCTTTCATGTCCATGACTGCCACGGCACCTGTGAGGTCAGCCTTTCGCTGTACTTGATAACCGACGACCACGACCTCAGCCAGTTCTTTGGCATTGTCTTTGAGCTGGACGAACATTCCGTCCTGAGCAGGCAATTCCTGAGAGTCGTAGCCAATGTAAGAGATAACAAGAATCTTACCAGCCTCGACCTTTAACTTGAAGTTTCCGTCGAAGTCGGTCACTGTACCTTTTGTGGTACCTTTCTCCATCACTGTGGCGCCAATGACACCTTCTCCCGTTTCGTCAACCACGGTACCAGTGATTTCCGTTTGCCCGTACATTGTAGTACAGGCAAGAATGAGCATGAAGCTCAAAAGAAACCTGATTTGTTTCATTTGCTTGAACGATTTGGTTAGTACTTTGCAAAAATTGTTGGTGCAAAGGTACTATTTGTCAAATCGTTGGGTGTAAAAAATATCGTTCGCCCGATAGAACAATTGTTACAGCGTAACATTTTTGATGAACGATGAACGAATTTTGGGACTTTGCTGTGTCCTTGAGTTATGCGACCCCCTCTGTCTCCCCCTGTAGGGGGAGGAATAGTTAGAACTGAGCACGGGCTTCGCCAGGCACGGTGCCATATTCGTCTTTGAAGCACTTCGTGAAGTAGGATGGCGAGGTGAATCCCACACGGTAAGCAATCTCGCTGACTGTCAGATCGCTCTCGACGAGCAGTTGGCGCGCCTTGGTGAGTCGCGACTTTCGCAAGAGGTCGACGGGGGTGCAGCCAGTGACGGCCTTCACCTTCCGATAGAGCTGAACACGGCTGAGCGCCAGTTCTGAGGCAATGTCCTCAACGCTCAGGTCGCTGTCGGTTAGCCGTTCGTCGACCACCGCCTGGAAACGTCGGATGAAGGGGTCGTTGGCCACTTCTTTCTTCTTCTCCACTTTTTTCCCTTCCCACATGCTTCTGAGTTCATGGCGCTGCCAGAGCAGGTTGGCAATCCGCGCTTTGAGTACTTCGGCGACGAAAGGTTTCGTGAGATAGGCATCGGCCCCGCTTTGATAGCCCTCCACTTGGTGCTGGTTCATGGCCCGCGCTGTGACGAGGATGACGGGGATATGGCTGGTCACCTCGTCGGCCTTCAGTTGCTTGCAGAAATCAAGGCCATTCATGACGGGCATCATCACATCGCTCAGAATCAAGTCGGGCACCTCTTCTTTGGCCACGGCCATACCCTGCTGTCCGTCGGCGGCATCGAGAATGCGGTAGTCGGTCTGCAGGATGCTGCGCAGATAGACGCGAAGGTCGGGGTTGTCGTCGACCACGAGTACGGTGGGCAGTTCGCTGTCGGCTTTTGCATCTTTCTCTGCTTCGTCTGGTTCGTTGAGCATCATATCGTGTTGCTCACGTTCCTGACTCATCGTGAGCTTATCGATTTGTTCCGAAGAAAGATTCTGGCCAATGCGTCCCACTTGAGCATCAAAGATCTTATTGACCAATAGCGATAATTGGGCGGCATTGCGGCG
>CADBXS010000023.1 GCA_902798705.1 uncultured Bacteroidales bacterium | reverse complement strand
GCCAGTACTCGTCTATCTTCTGGCGGACAACGTCATTGTACACAGCCATCTGGTCATCCCAAAGTTCACGCTCGCCCTGATGTTCATACTTGTAGGTCAAGCCGCACGATATGTCGCGGATCTCCTCGGGCTTCAGCCCGTGGATGAACCCAACGTTCAGCAGGATGCGGGTACAGGCCCGACCGCTGGCATTGCGGTAGGACTCCTTCAGCCGGTAGTACTTCTCGTACTCACCATTCTCCGGGTTGTATCTCATCTGCGACGTGAAATTCATGCCGCAAAGGTAAGCATAATTATTTTTACCACTGTGTTCTACAATGGGGTTTTGGCATGTTGGCGAGGCTAACTGGCTGAAAATCAAACGCAACTTTTTTGAAAAAAGTTCAAAGCGTTAAAGTTGGGTTAAAGAACCACAGATTGAACAGATGAAAACAGATTTTTCGGCTTATTCACAAACGATTCGTGTTTCCAAACTGAAAACAGCAACGATGGGAAAAAAACTCAATGGAAGGCTTTTCCGTGTAAATGGAAAACCTTTCCGTGTAAACGGAGAACTTTTCCGCGTACACGAAGGCTTTTCCGTGTAAATGGAAAACCTTTCCGTGTAAACGGAGAACTTTTCCGCGTACACGGAAAACTTTTCCATATAGATTTTTCCTCATGCGAAGAATGCTTTTTTGCCATCATTGGCACATTTGGGTGGGTGTTATGTCGATTTCTGGAGGGCTAACCTACAGTAATCGTTTAAAAAACTTGGTACGATTCTATAAAAGAAAGACAACTAGTGGCATTTATACCAACTTATTTTTTCATTATTACTTAGCAAAATGGAGAAAACTGACATTTTGATGTTAGGCACGGGCCATGCCTCCGTGAGTCGTTGTTATAACACCTGCTTTGTGTTGCGACAAGGCGATGCACAGCTGCTGGTGGATGCAGGAGGCGGCAACGGCATCCTGAATCAGCTGGAGAAAGCAGGGATGTCCGTTGCCGACATCCATCACCTTTTCATTACACACACCCACACCGACCATATCCTTGGCTGCGTGTGGGTGGTGCGCATGGTGATTCAGTACATGCAGCGAGGATGGTACGAGGGACAGCTGCACGTGTATAGCCACCAGAAGGGCATCGACACGCTGCGTGCCATCTGCGAGATGACTATGCACAAGATGCACACGGAGCATATCGGGAGGGATGTGGTGCTCCACACGCTCACCGACGGGGAGGCTTTCACGATTCCCGCTGCCACGCCACTGCGCATCACGGCATTCGACATCCATTCGGACAAGGAACTGCAGTTCGGCTTCCGTGCTGAGCTGGCCGACGGACAGGTGCTCGTCTGCCTGGGCGACGAACCTTATCAGGAGGCGTGTCGGCAGTGGGTGGAAAGGGCGGACTGGTTGCTGTGCGAGGCGTTCTGCCTGTATCGGGACAGGGACGTGTTCCATCCCTACGAGAAATTCCACAGTACGGCTCTCGATGCAGGACGTGTGGCGGAGGATCTCAAGGTGAAGCACCTGCTGCTCTACCACACGGAGGATTCACACCTCGACTCACGCAAAAACGACTATTCCGCTGAAGCTAAACTGCATTTCAACGGAATAGTCGTGGTGCCAGATGATTTGGAGGCGGAAGCTCTCTAAGTTAAAAGTGAAAAGTTAAAAGTGAAAAATTAAAAGTGAAAAAGTAAAAGTGAAGTGTGAAGCGTGAAGCGTGAAGAGCCCCCCTCCAGTTCCCCCGAGGGGGAGAGAAAACCATCCGGAAGGCATTTTTCACTTTTCACTTTTCACTCCCTTTAGAAATTAACGCTGACGCCACCCATGACGGTGCCGAGGGGCATGGGATAGCCAGCAATGACTTCGTATTTCTGCCAGAAGAGGTTTTCGCCCTTCATGAAGAGGCGAAGCTGGGGGATGGGCTTGTAGGCGAGGGCGGCACGGAGGAGGGGCACTTCTTCCTTGATGGGGTTGTTGCCCACGGCGGTGTAGAGTGCCAGGTAGGTGAGTCCTGCGTTGAATGCCCAGTGCTGGCTGTCGTAGTTTCCACCCAAGTAGATTTTGTGTTCGGGTGCACCTGTCACTTTTGCTTCGTTCATGTGGAGCGTGCTGTAGTTGGCATCCAGTCGCCAGAAAGGATTGATGCGGTAAGCCAATTCGAATTCAAAACCGTAGTTCTCGGCTTCGCCCGTATTGATGTTGAGGGGCTTGCCGTCCACCATGGACGTGGCAATGAGATTCTCTGCCTTGATGTAGAAGAGGTTGAGACCGAGGCGCAGGCGGTTGTCGAGCAGATGCTGTGCGTATGCCAGTTCGTAGTTCATGAGTCGCTCGGGCTTGAGGTCGGGATTGGCAGGACGGAACATATACATCTCGCGAAGGGTAGGGTTGCGGAAACCTTTGCTGACGAGTGTCTTGAGTTCGATGTGATGAGGAAGGCGGAAGGCGAGTCCTCCCTGCGGGATGAGTTCGGTGCCTGATTGGGAGTGATGATCCACACGCAGACCTGCGTCGAGCGTCATCCACGAGGCGAGGTCCTGACGGAAGTCGATGTATCCAGCCAGTTCGTCCTCGGTGGTATCCACATAGTCGGTGGCACGTTCGCCCGTGGCGATGCTGCGGGTGTATGCTTCTCCGCCGAAGTGCTGCCAGTCGAAGCCCAAGGTGGTGACGTTTCCGCACCAGAGCGAGGTGCTCTCGAAGGCACTCACACCCGCATTGAGGTCGTTGTGCAGATAATGCACGGTCTGAGGTTTGCCGCCTGGGTGGTAGCCGTCGTTGATTTTATGATGACCGAAGTCGTAGAATCCACGGATGGCACCCGAAGTCTTTCCGTAGTGGTTGAGTACTCCCACCGATGCGAATCCGCGCGTTATCCATTGGTCGTTTTCGAGATAGGGATTGCTCACTTCGCCTGGGTTGGAACCTTCGAAATAGGTGAGGTTGAGATTGGCAACAGCTTGCCAGTGGTCGCTGAAGTCGTAGCCGAACTTGGCGAAACCGCCGTACTGGTCAAATGCTGAGTTCTTGCGATGGCCGTCGGTGGTGTTGTAGTTCAGACCGATAGACGAGGTGAACTTGCCAAGACGCAGTTGGTTGGTGGCATGTGCCTCGATGGTTCCGTAGCTTCCGCCCTGCACCTGCACCTCTGTGCGCATACCGTCGTGGTGCATTTGGCGAGTCACGATATTCATGACGCCACCCATGGCATTGGAGCCATAGTAGAGGGATGCAGGACCGCGCACCACTTCCACACGCTCGGCCATGGCCGTGGTGTAGAGGTCGGGGACGGGATGCCCATAGAGTCCGGCATACTGAGGCTGTCCATCCACGAGCACGAGGAAATTGGCCATGGTGCCGATGCCTCGCACGCGGATGCCACCAGCGGCACCTGTCGATACGCCGTAGCCAGCCATGCCACGCGAGGTGGAGAAGAAGCCGGGCACATGCTCGTTGAGCGTTGGCAGCACGTTCTCGTTGTAGGTTTCGTTCAGGACTTCATGACCGACGACACTCACCGTTACAGGTAGATGAGCCATGTTGGTGGCATTTCGTGTTCCGGTCACAACTACGTTCTGCAAGGTGTCGTCGATGGCCAGCGGTTGCGCTGTGGCTAACTGCGAAAAGGCGAGACATGCAGAAAGAAACAAGGATGTTCGAATCATAATATTAATATAGTAATCGTTTACAAATAACTTGGTATTTTATAGGAACCACGAATAGCACAAATTAAACGAATTATTATTTGTAATTTTAACGAATTACACGAATAAAAATGCTGGCATTTTTCAAATTGGTGAAATTCAAAAAAATAATATCAGAAATTCGTGCAATTCGTGATAAAAAACCAAGTTGTTTTAGTCCTCACTTGATAGTTACCACTACATATTCGGACCTTGTGCCGATGCGGAATTTGCCGCCCCAGATGCCAAGACCAGAACTGATGTAATATTGTGTGTTGCCCCGTTGCCATGGGCCGAAGTCGCATTCGTAGGTGGAATGGGTGATGAGCGAGATGGGCCACACTTGTCCTTCGTGCGTGTGTCCGCTAAATTGGAAGTCGATGCCGCTCTGCTCCGCCAATTCCAAATGGTAGGGCTGGTGGTCGAGCAGGATGGTGTATTTGTTCATGTCGGCAGCCTTTGCCAATTCCTTCACTGTCTTGCGGCGTGGGTTGCTGCGATCGTCACGCCCAATGACGCAGAGGTCGCCAATCGTCACGCTGGAGTCTTGCACCAGTTGGATGCCTGCCTTCTTGAAGAAAGCTGCGGAGCGATTGATGCCCGTGAGGTAGTCGTGGTTGCCATAGCAGGCCACGATGGGTGCGTTCAGTCGATGAAATTCCTCCTCCATCCGTTCTTCATCCACGGGACGAATGCTGCCGTCGATGATGTCGCCAGCCACGAGGATGAGGTCGGCATGTTCGGCATTCAGCATGTCCACCCATCGCGCCAGTTCCTTGCGGTTGTTGTGATAACCGATGTGAAGGTCGCTGGCCAGTACCACCTTCATTTCCTTCTTCAGCTTTCCCTTTCCATCGAGCGTGAGCGTTTCCCTATATTTATCGAGGTAGTGCAGATAGCCATACACGAACACGCCGATGAGGAGCAGGGCGATGCTAATCGTGCCGATGGCGCTGTGGTGGAGGAAGGTTTTTGGCACCAAGTGGAGAAGCCGACCGATGTCGAGCAGGAGGAAGGTGATGAACAGATAGAGCAGGATGAAAATCCAAGAGCACCCCGTCTCATAGACTGCACGTGCCAAAGGGAGGGGAAATCGTGATTGCAGTGGACTATTGCAGATGAAGAGGCAGGCAAATGCCAAAGTCATCAGTACGAGTACCACCCATTTCAATGCAGAGCCGCATGGCAGAATCTGCCACACGTGCCAATACACATAAGTGTGTCCTGCCAGCACAACTGCAAGGAAGAAGAGGAAAAACCAAATCATCTTTCTGTTTATAGTCATTCGTTTGTTTGATTGGCTTTCGCCGAGATAACGGTTCAACTAGTTGCGCGAAGGTTCGGCGAAACGATAACGAGCCTTCGGCAGAGCTCCCGCGAAGGCTCGACGGAATGATGACGAGCCCTCGCTATTTTAGTAAATCCAAAAGAAAAGCGCACGAGAAGCGAAACTGCGTGTGACAATATCCTCAGAAAAACTTTACCAACTTATTTAAGCTACCAATTTGTTTTATTTCATTTCGGTTGCTTTTTGTTTGATTTGAAGTCTTTTTGCCACTTTTCTCGGTTACATAGCTCGCTATGCGCCCTCAAAAATTAACAAAAATCCAATCAAATCAATTCAAAAATCAATCCGACATAATTTTTAGAACCTACCTTAATTTATCATTACTTGGTCAATTCGTACATTTAGGTTTCATCCTAAAAATAATCTTAAAATACAAGTGGAAAATTTGTCCCATTCATGATTTTATTCTTATCTTTGCGATGTACAAATCTTTTTTATCATGCTATTTGCTGCATACCGTTCTTTTCGTGATAAACTCGACGAGTAAACAGCATTGTTGAAAAGTGAGGTCTGCGAAATCGTGTGCAAAGGTAGTGAAATATTTAATAATTCAATGAAATGAAAATCCAAAACTTAATCCGTCTGCTCTCATTGGCGGTTGTGTCAGTGGGAATTCTGTCGTTTACTCCAGGTGACAAAACAAAGAAAAAGAATATGAATCAAGTGAATGTGTCGGATTCGATTATCCAAAACATCATGACTCGCACGTCGGTACGCACGTATCAGCAGCGTGCCGTGGAGCCTGAGAAAATCGAAACCTTGCTACGTGCGGGTATGGCTGCTCCTTCGGCTGTGAATCGCCAGCCTTGGCATTTCGTTGTTGTGACCGACAAAGCCCAGCTCAAGGCCTTGGGCGGCAATGGTGGACCTTCGCGCCCTGTGGCTGACGCTCCGTTGGGCATTGTGGTGTGCGGTGATATGAATAAGGCAATGGAAGGTGATGGACGAGAGTATTGGGTGCAGGATGCATCGGCAGTGACGGAAAACATTCTCCTTGCAGCCAATGGGCTCGGCCTCGGTGCTGTGTGGCTCGGTGTTTATCCGATGAAGGAGCGTTGCAAGACGGTTTCAGGTATTCTGCATCTGCCAAAGAACCTCGTGCCGCTGAACATCATTTCCATCGGTTATCCAAAGGACATGCCGACGCCAAAGGACAAGTTCAAGAGGGAGAACATCAGTTACAATTTCTTCGGTGGCAAACAAGGCGATGCCGTGCCTGCACCTGTGGCGGAAGACGACGATTTCCGTGAATTCAAAGTGCACGAGGATTTCAAGGTAAATCCATTTACTGTGTTCCGTGGTCCAGGCTGGTTGCTTTGTGCTGGTGACAAGGAGAAGAGCAATGCCATGACCATTGGTTGGGGCGGACTGGGTACGCTCTGGGGACAGGACCTCGTGAGCGTGTATGTGGCTCAGACTCGCTACACGAAACAGTTTATGGACAAGGCGAAGTATTTCACCATCATGCAGTTCGACCCTGAGGACAACGACATTCTTGAATACATGGGCAGCAATTCGGGACGCGACAAGGACAAGGCAAAGGAACTCGACCTGCACCTGTCCTATACAGAACATGGTACACCTTATTATAATGAAGCGCGTGTGGTGATAGAATGCGAAATCCTGTACGATGAGGATTTCCAGAAGGCCAACATGAAGGAACTTCCTGCTCAGTTCTATTCCCATTTCCCTGCTGGCGTACATAAGCAATACATCGGTAGAGTTGTAAAGGCACTGAAGAGATAATGAAAGGCCTCACCCCCAACCCCTGGCCCCCCTCCAGCTCCCCCGAGGAGGAGAGAAGGTAACTCTATCTAAAAGTGAAAAGTGAAGAGTGAAAAGTGTGGAGGGTGAAGCGTCTGCCGATTTACAATTTGTTTTGGTTTTGATAAATTTTAGATGTTTTTGCTATGGAAACTGTCTAAAATTTGCTCAATTAAAATTAAAAGAGTAATTTTGCCGACTAAACGAAACGGATTCACTCGAAAAGGTGTTAGTTTGTTCGTAATGCAGGTTAATTTACAAAAAAATAATATTTAAGAGCAAAACATGATTTGGAATCGAAACAAGGAGTGCATGAGCCGTGACGAAATGAGTGCTCTGCAAGGAAAAAGACTCCACAAGGTGGTGTCGTATGTGTATCACAACGTACCGTTCTATCGCGACAAGATGCAGCAATTAGGTATGATACCCGACGACATTCAGACCATCGAAGACATCACTAAACTACCTTTCACGACAAAGAAAGACTTAAGAGACAACTATCCTTTTGGACTACAAGCTGCCCCTCAAAGTGAAATTGTTCGTATTCACGCTTCTTCTGGAACTACAGGAAATGCAACCATCGTTGGTTACACACGCAAGGACATCGCTATCTGGAGCGAATGTATGAGCCGATGCCTGACGTCATACGGAGTTACCCGCGACGATATTTTCTCCGTTTCATACGGATATGGTTTGTTTACAGGTGGATTGGGTGCACACTACGGTGTGGAAAATATGGGTGCTACGGTGGTTCCTGCATCGACGGGAAACACTGAGAAACATGCCAAGCTGATTCGCGACTTGGGTATCACGGGCATTGCTTGTACTCCTTCCTACGCCCTCTATTTGGCTGAAACCATCGACCGCATGGGAATCAAGAAAGAAGACCTGAAGCTGCGTGTGGGCGCTTTCGGCGCAGAACCTTGGACTGAGAACATGCGCAAGGAAATAGAGGACCGTCTGGGACTGAAGGGCTACAACCTCTATGGTCTCTCGGAAGTGATGGGACCATGTGTCAGCTATGAGTGCAAGTGTCAGAATGGATCGCACATCTGCGAAGACCATTTCTATCCTGAAATCATCAATCCTGTTACACTTGAACCGCTGCCAAAGGGACAGTCGGGCGAACTCGTATTCACAACACTCACGAAGGAAGGTATGCCAGTGCTGCGCTATCGTACTCGCGACCTTTGCTCGCTGATGGAAGGCGAATGCGAATGTGGACGCACCTCTGTGCGCATGAGCAGCATAAAGGGACGTTCCGACGACATGCTCATCATTCGTGGTATCAATGTGTTCCCATCACAGGTGGAAAGCGTGGTGCTCAGTATGGAAGAATTTGCTCCTCGCTACATGCTCATCGTGGATCGCGTGAACAATCTCGATACACTCACAGTTCAGGTGGAAATCCGTCAGGAATACTTCGAGAAGGCCCTCGACACCATCGGTGAAATCGATGCACTCGAGAAGAAGTTAGCGCACAGGTTGCAGAACGTGCTCAGCATCAGCGCGAAGGTGCAACTGAAAGAGCCTAACACCATCGAGCGCAGTCAGGGCAAGAGTGCTCGCGTCATCGACAAGCGTGTGATTAAGTAAGTTGTTTAGTTTGTAAGTTTTTGAGTTTTTAAGTTTTAATGCATAGGATTTGATTTGAAAACTCAAAAACTTATAAACTCAACTTAAAAACTCAAAAACTTATCAACTTAAATAATCTCAAATACTCAAATAATATCATGAAACAATTATCAATTTTCCTCGAGAACAAGCAGGGTGCATTGGTGGATGTACTCCGTTATCTGAAAGAGGCAAACATACAAATCATCGCCTCCACCATTGCCGAGACAGAGCAGTATGGCATCTATCGTGTGATTTGTGATAATCCAGAGCAGGCATACATCGTGCTCAAGGAACAGGGCGTTGCCGTTAACCTCACCGAGATGAAGTGTGTGGAACTGGCCGACAAGCCAGGTGGTGCTGCCGAGGCCATCGAGAAGATTGTTGCCGAAGGTGTGAACATCAGTTACTTCTACACCTTCCTCATCAACGGTAAGGGTGTGCTGGTCTATCGCGAGAAGAAGTAATCTGCTGCAAGAGCTTTTGTCAACAAGTTCACGAACAAACGAAATATGAAACTGAAAACTATCTTGTCTGTGTGTCTGTTGTGGGTGGTTTCCGCTCTTCAGGCACAAGACTATTCTACTTACTATCAAAACCTTCCCGTCAAAGTAGCGCAAGTGACAGTGCCTACCTTCCCTGCCAATGAAGTGACAATCACTAAATTTGGTGCTGTAGGCGATGGACAGACGCTCTGCACGGAAGCTTTTCGCAAAGCCATCAGTCAGCTCACGAAGCAGGGCGGAGGAACGGTGCAGGTGCCTGCTGGTGTTTGGCTCACAGGGCCTATCGCGCTTAAGAGTAACATCCGACTGAACTTGGCTCATGGTGCTATCATCTTTTTCTCAGCCGACAAGCGACTCTACATCGACGAGGATGGCAAGTCGAGCCGTGTGAATCCTTGCATCCGTGCATCGAAGTGCAAGAACATCGCCATCACGGGTCATGGCATCATCGACGGCAATGGTGCAGAGTGGCGTCCTGTGAAGCGGTCGAAGGTGAGCGACGTAGAGTGGAAGGGATTCATCGAAAGGCTGGGAGGCGTGGAACAAACCGACAAGGGCTTGTGGTATCCGTGGAATCACAAGGCAGGATATGAGAACATTGCCGACACGCCCGAGAAGCAAGAGGGTATGCGCAACGACCTCTTCCGCCCAACCGACTGCGAGAACATCCTGCTGCAAGGTGTCACGTTCCAGAATGCGCCTCGCTTCCATGTGCATCCTTGCTACAGTAGCAATATCATCATCGATGGCATCACCGTTCGCTGTCCTTGGAACGCACAGAATGGCGACGGCATCGACCTCTCCGATTGCCATCGTGCCATCATTGTGAATTCTACGGTGGATGTAGGCGACGACGGCCTTTGCATGAAGAGCGGCGGAGAGAAGAAGGGACTGCCTTGGGGCTGCGAGGACATCCTCATCACGAACAACACCGTGTTCCATGCTCATGGCGGATTTGTAATCGGTAGCGAGGACATCGGTGGTATGCACCGACTCGTGGTTCGCAACAACCAGTTCAGTGGTACCGATACGGGTTTGCGCTTCAAGAGTGCCATTGGTCGTGGTGGAGTGACTGGCGACGTGTTCATCAGCGACATCTTCATGACGGACATCACGAACGAAGCCATCATCTTCGAATGCGACTACGCCAATCGTCCTGCTGGAGGTGAAGCTCAGGGACCTTTGAAGGAAAGTCCGTTTATTCCTCACTTCCAAGACATCCATATCGATCGTGTGGTTTGCCATGGCGCCAAAGTGGGCATCAAGGCAGCAGGTGTGGAAGGGTTGGACTGCGTGAAGGACATCTACATTTCCAACTCCACCATTACCTATTGGAAAACCGACAAGGACATTAACACTGCCACAGCCAAGCTCACGCTCCAGAACGTGAAACTCCTGAAAGAAGGTCAACAGAAATAAATGCTGAAAACGTTATTAAAACAAGTGAAGCAGTTCAAAACTGCTTCCATTCTCACACCCATCTTTACTTCCTTGGAGGTAGTGATGGGTGTGCTCATTCCTTACGTCACCTCGTGGATTATCGACCGTGGCATCATGGCTGGCGACGTAAGCAAAGTGGTGCTCTATGGCGGTATTATGCTGGTCATGGCTTTCATCTCGCTGATGTTTGGCATTTTGTCGGGACGCTTCTCTGCCTATGCCTCTACGGGCTTTGCCTACAACCTGCGCGATGCCATGTTTCGCAACATCCAGACCTTTTCCTTTGCTAATATCGACAAGTTTTCGTCTGCAGGACTGGTGACTCGTATGACAACCGATGTGTCGAATTTGCAAAGTGCTTTCCAGCAAATTCTCCGCATCTCTGTCCGTGCTCCGCTCAATTTGATTTTCAGCGTTTTCATGTGCATTTTTATTAACACGAAGATGAGTCTCATCTTTGTGGTAGCACTCGTCATTCTCGGCACTGCACTCTATTTCATCATCAGTCGAACGGTGAAACTCTTTGCCCAGGTGTTTGAGAAATACGACGACCTCAACAACTCTGTGCAGGAGAACGTGCAAGCCATCCGTGTGGTGAAGGCTTTTGTGCGCGAGGATTTTGAAAACTCGAAATTCAGGAAGGCTGCCGAGAATCTCTACAAGCTCTTCGTGCGCACCGAGAGTCTGCAAGCCATCAACAATCCGGTGATGACAAGTGTCATTTACGGTTGCATCATCGCACTCTCATGGTTTGGCGCTCATTTCATCGTGGCAGGCGAACTCACCACTGGTCAGCTCACCTCGCTCTTCACTTACGTCATGACAATCATGAATTCGCTGATGATGCTGTCGATGATTTTCGTGATGCTCACCATGAGTGCAGCAAGCGGACGACGCGTGGCTGAAGTCATCGATGAGAAATCCACCATTTTCACACCTGAGAATCCCGTTATGGAAGTGCAAGACGGAAGCATTGACTTCAAGGCTTGCTGCTTCTCCTACGGCAATGGCGAGTATGCCATCAAGAACATCACGCTTCACATCAATGCGGGCGAAACCATCGGCGTAATTGGTGGAACGGGTTGCGGTAAAAGTACCTTAGCTATGCTCGTCAGTCGCCTCTACGATGCTTCGAAGGGTTCCGTCCTGGTGGGAGGAGTCGATGTGAAGTGCTACGACATGGATGTGCTCCGTAACGAAGTGTCGATGGTGCTTCAGAAGAACGTGCTCTTCTCTGGAACAATTCTCGACAACCTGCGCTGGGGAAAGACCGATGCCACGTTGGAAGAATGTGTGCGTGCCAGTCAGTTGGCACAAGCAGACGAGTTCATTGAGCAGATGCCACAGAAGTACGAAACGATGATTGAGCAGAACGGAAACAATGTGTCGGGAGGTCAGAAGCAGCGCCTTTGCATTGCACGAGCCCTACTGAAGAAACCAAAGATTCTGGTGCTCGACGATTCCACCAGTGCCTGCGACACTGCCACGGACGCCAAGATTCGGCGTGCCTTCCGTGAGGAAATACCAAACACTACCAAGCTCATCATCGCTCAGCGCATCCAGAGCGTGCAGGATGCCGACCGCATCATCGTGATGGAGAGTGGACAGGTGAATGGTTTTGACACGCATGAGAACCTTCTCAAGACCAATAAACTCTATCAGGAAATCTATCGTATTCAGATGGAAGGCGAAGCCGACTTCGATTCTCCAGAATAATTTTTCAACCACAGATTAAACGGTTTTTTAATCATTCGTTATGCCAAGACAACTCAACATAGGAGGACGACGTGGTCCTGGAGGACCTGGACAACACTTTGGTGCTTCGGCCAAGATGCCTGAAGGAGGCATGAAGATGGTGAAGCGACTCTTCGGATATGTAACTCGCAACTACAAACTCTCGCTGGGAGTCGTTGCCCTGTGCATCATCATCACTTCCGTCACCACGCTTGTTTCAACGCTCTTCACCCGCACCCTCATTGACGACTATATCGTGCCACTCACACAGAGCGCAACCCCCGATTTCGCACCGCTTGCTCGCACGCTTTTCACATTGGCAGCTGTCCTTGTCGTCGGCATCATCTGCTCTTATGTCAACAACCGATTGATGATTAATGTGGGGCAGGGCACTTTGCTCCGTTTGCGAACCGACCTCTTCGAGCACATGGAGCAACTGCCCATAGGCTATTTCGACTCACATGCTCACGGCGACATCATGTCGGTCTATACCAACGATGTCGATACGCTTCGCCAGCTCATAGGACAGAGCATTCCGCAGGTCTTTTCTTCCACCATCACCATCAGCATCACCTTCGTGAGTATGTGTGTGATGAGTTGGCCACTCACCCTGCTCGTTCTGCTCATGACAAGTGTGATGATTTTTGTTACACGAGTGTTGGGCAATCGTTCCTCTGTGCATTTCAAGAGTCGCCAGCAGAATCTCGGTGCCATGAACGGTTACATCGAGGAAATGCTGACGGGACTAAAGGTGGTGAAGACCTTCTGCCACGAGGATGAAGCGATTGCACGTTTCGAACAATACAACGAGGCATTGCGCGATAGTTCCAACAATGCCAACCGTGAAGCCAATATCGTGATGCCTGTTAATGGCAATCTCTCCAATCTCATCTATGTGCTTTGCGCCATCATCGGAGCAACCATCGCATTGAAGTCGCCGCTGGGTGCTACACTCACCATCGGTACACTCGTGTCCTTCCTCACGCTCATCAAGAATTTCACCCAACCTGTTTCCCATCTCAGCCAGCAAATCAACAGTGTGGTAATGGCATTGGCAGGAGCTGGACGTGTGTTTGACCTCATGGATGCCACACCTGAGAAGGACGAACAGGCATGCATCCGCCTAGTGAATGCGAAGAAAAATGCTGATGGCACACTGACTGAAACCTCTGAGCGCACAGGCGTTTGGGCATGGAAGGTGCCAAAGGCTGAATTCAACAACATCGAAGGAAAGGCTGATGAGTCCGACCACAAGGATGCCAACTACGGACTGATACAGCAGCAAGGAGAAGTGGATTTCACGCAGGTGGATTTTTCCTACGTTCCAGAAAAACAAGTGCTTTTCGACATAGAACTTGATACGGATGCAGGGCAGAAGATTGCCCTCGTAGGAGGAACGGGAGCCGGGAAAACCACGATTACCAATCTCATCAATCGTTTCTACGACATTCAGGACGGACGTATCCTCTACGACCACATCGACATCCGCAAGATTCACCGCGAGGACTTGCGACGTTCTCTCGGCATGGTGCTACAGGAAACACACCTCTTCACAGGAACAGTGATGGAGAACATCCGTTATGGTCGTCTGGACGCCACCGATGAGGAATGTCGTGCCGCTGCCGAACTCGTCAATGCCGACGACTTCATTCTTCGTCTCTCTGAAGGTTACGACACAATGCTCACAGCCGATGGAGGCAATCTCAGTCAGGGTGAGCGTCAGTTGCTTGCCATCGCGCGTGCTGCTGTTGCCAATCCGCCTGCGCTTATCCTTGACGAAGCTACCTCCAGCATCGACACTCGTACCGAGCGACTCGTGCAGGAGGGCATGGACCACATTATGGAAGGGCGTTCCACCTTCGTCATTGCCCATCGTCTTTCCACTGTCCGCAATTCCGACATCATCTGTGTCATGGATCACGGTCGCATCATCGAGCAAGGCAATCACGAAGAACTCCTTGCCAAACAAGGCAAATACTACCAACTCTACACTGGCAAGCAAATTGATTAGTTTTTTTTAAGTGTCTGATGCAAAAATGATGTAAATTTATGGCAGGATGAATGAAATTGAGTATATTTGCAACATAAAATCTTTGAATGATGGCACAAGTATCAATGACAGTCCGCATGGACTCCAACATTAAGGCAGCTTTTGATGCACTTTGCGCTGAGTTTGGCATGAGTGCAAATGCGGCTATGAACATTTTTGCAAATGCTGTGGTAAGACAGCGCAGGATTCCTTTTGAAATCAAGGCAACAAGTGAACCTTTACCATATACTAAAGGTTTGGATGCGTTTTATGCTTTGCGAGCTGAGGCTGAGACAAATGGCATTCAAGATATGACTCTTGGCGAAATTAACGAGGAAATAAGAAAAGCAAGAGAAGAGAACAAGAAGGAAAAATGATTTATGCAGTAATAGATACCAATGTACTTGTTTCTGCATTGTTAACGAAGAATCCAGAGGTTGCCACAGTAAAGGTCGTTGAGGCCTTATTCTATGGGCGTATTATTCCGTTGTACAATGAGGAAATTATTAACGAGTATGTTGATGTTCTAAATCGTCCCAAATTTCATTTTTCAAAAGCTTTAATTGAGCAATACTTAGAAATTTTTGTGGAAAGAGGACTCCGTGTTCGGCGTATTCTTAGTAAGGAGTCTTTTCCTGACCCCAAGGACATTGTGTTTTACGAGGTGGCCCTTTCCAAAGACGATGCATTTCTTGTGACAGGTAATACCAAACACTTTCCCAACACTCCAATAGTAGTTACTCCTGCTGAAATGATGGATATCCTTCAAGAATTAGGCTAAATCAACATTTTTTATTCGCTGTGGTCTATCAATTTCACAGCGTTTTGTTCATCTACATATCAACTAATTATTCTGCTAATCGATTGAGCTGAAGGCATTGTTCCCGACTGATTGTCTTGCGTTCTGTGTGATAAATGAACTCCTTTGTTGAGTGCTTCTTCCCGATTCTTAATTATATAATGTGGAAGTGCTGAAGTGCATGGAGAATGCCGTTGTCATCCACATGAGTGGTGATGTAGTCGGCATGGGCTTTCACCTTGTCCGATGCGTTGCCCATAGCGATGCCGAGGGCAGCATGGCAGAGCATGGGAATGTCGTTGCCTCCGTCGCCTATGCCAATGGTTTCCGAAATGTCGATGCCATAGTGACGGATGATGTTGTCGATGCCTGAGTCTTTGCCTACCCCTTGTGAAATGACATCGGAGAAGGACGGATGCCAGCGTGCTGCCACACTGTGGGGGAGAATCGTGTTCATGATGTGGGTTTCTTCATCGGTTGAGAAGAAACCAATGAGTTGGAGAATATCGTCGTTTGCGGCTCCTTCGATGGGAAGAAGCGTAGGTAGCTGTACGTTGAGGGTTGTCATCACATTGCTGACAACGTCCTGCTGCGTGTTGAATCCATAGACGTGCTCCTTTGCAATGGCCAGGAAAGGAATGGGATTCGTGGGAAGAAATGTCAGGGGTCGTTTCACGTCTTCTTTCGCTATGCTCCGCTGGAAAATGGTGTTCCCCTCGCTGTCAAGGCAGAGAGCTCCCGTGGCGCAAACCATGCCGTCGTATTCCACGCCTTGTAGGTTGTTGATGAACTGCAGGGGACGGCCTGTGCAGATAAACACCTTGATGCCACGCAAACGTGCCTTGTGAATGGCTTGACGTGTGGATTCTGGAACGGAATGAGTGGTAAAGGAAACGAGTGTTCCGTCAATATCGAAGAAAAGTGCTTTAAACATGAGGCAAAGTTACGATTTTTTTAGGACTCGTGAAGAATGAAAAATGAAAAATGCCTAACTTTGCAGTATCAATTGAATTACAGAACAAAGCATGGAATTGAAGAAGATAGTCGTTTCCGACGAGTTGCGAGAGGCATGGCCACTGTTCACGGGTTGTGCCGTGTATGCTAATTTCGAAAATACGGAACACAGCGATGAACTATGGCAGGAGATAGATGCCTTTGTCGCTGAACTGCGGTCAAGATACACGGTAGATAGCATCAAGCAAATCAGTGGTATCGAAGCCACGCGCAAAGCTTATAAGGCTTGTGGAAAGGATCCGAGCCGCTATCGTCCCAGCAATGAGCAGTTGGTGCGTCGCACCTTGCAAGGCAAAGACCTCTATCAGATAGACACGGCGGTTGACCTCATCAATTTGGCCTCGATGAAGTATGGCTATAGCATAGGTGGTTTCGATCGCGACAAGATTGCTGGAGACACCGTCACCTTGGGCATCGGCAAGGCAGGAGAACCTTACGAGGGCATTGGTCGTGGCGTGTTGAACATTGAAGGAATGCCCGTCTATCGAGATGCTGTCGGTGGCATTGGCACTCCCACCAGTGACCATGAGCGCACGAAGATGTCGATGTCAACCACGCATTTGCTTGCCTTGGTGAATGGCTATGATGGCAACAAGGAGCAGACTCGTGCCTGTGCCGAGTTCATCGTCTATCTGATGCAGAAATACGCCAAAGGCACAGACTGCCAGGTGGTGGAGTTCTGAGTGAAGAACGAAAGATGAGGGATTGAATAATAATCTCATCTTTACATCTACGACCAGAGATGCTTTGAATGTACTGGTGCTCTCCTTTGTTTGTACTGAAGTTTTAGCTCGGCGAAAGCCAATCATTTTTTTGTTTTTGCTGAAATGCCGAGCCCTCAGCGTTATTATAGCGAGCCTTCGTTATCGCAACGCCGAGCCTTCGCCGATTCGATAACGAGCCTTCGACAACTAGTTAAATCCAAAAGAGCACTTCAGTAAATCCACACATGCGTTTCAGACAATCCCCTAAAACAGCCCCCTCCAACTCCCCCAAAGGGGAGGAAAGCCGTCCGGATGGAATAGCTAATGCCATTGTTCCTATACTCTTTCTTCTTCGGCGTGTTTTGTTCTGATGGATGGAGATTTGTGAGTGAGAAATGATAATCTATTGTGTGAGACCGCTTTGAACTTGTGTTCCTATTGATAAAAAAAATTAATTATTTGGTATTTCGCTCAACTTGCACTAACTTTGCACGGTTTTTGGTGGATTCCTATAGGAATGAACCAGAAATGTGTATTATTTTCAGTTCAAAAAACAGAAAGCAAAGGATGAGAAAGCTGATTTTTGCACTCTTGGTGTTAGTGATGGGATGTGTGGGCATGACCGTGCTGGATTCATGCAACAAGGGAGAAACCTACGCCGAGATGAAAAAGAAGGAAAGGGGTGCTATCGAAGCATTCATCAAGGATAACAAATTGGTTGGTCCTATCAAGGTGATAAGCGAGTCCACGTTCTATGCACAGGATTCCCTGACAGACGTCTCGAAGAACGAGTTTGTGCTGTTTCAGGAGGATGGTGTTTATATGCAGATTGTGCGCAAGGGCGAAGGCCCATCGGTGGTGGAGATGGCGAAAGCCTTCACCGACAGTACGCTCTACACAAGTGTGCTCTGTCGTTTCTACGAATGGGACATAGAACATGCTGATACCACCTGTACGAACGTGGGTCGCACGTCGGCCATGGTCGATAAGCTGCAACTCACCTACGCACATCGTGGTCGCAGCTATTCCGCTTCCTTCACACAGGGATACATGTTGCAGCGTTATGGGTCGGTGGTGCCAAAGGGATGGCTCAAACCGTTCGACTACATCCGTCTGACTCGCAATTCTGGTCGCATAGCCAAGGTGCGCCTCATTGTTCCTCATTCGTCGGGAACGAGCAACGCCAGTAGCTATGTGCTCCCATTCTTCTATGAAATCACTTTCCAACAAGGAAAGTAGGTTGGAAGTGAAGAGTGAAAAGTGAAGAGTGAAAAGTGAAGAGTGAAAAATGCCTTCCGGATGAAATCGCTTCACGCTTCATGTTCTACCCTTCACGTTCTAACTTCGTTAAACGTTAAACTATAAACTTTAAACGAAATTATTATTTATCAAAATATGAGTTTAATCAAATCTATTTCTGGTATTCGCGGAACCATCGGCGGTCGCGCTGGTGAAGGCCTTAATCCGCTCGACATTGTAAAGTTCACTTCTGCATACGCAACGCTTATTCGTCGCACCACAAAGATTGACACCAACAAGATTGTGGTGGGCCGCGATGCTCGTATTTCGGGCGAAATGGTGAAGAATGTGGTGTGTGGCACACTGATGGGCATGGGTTTCGATGTGGTTAATATCGGTTTGGCAAGTACACCAACCACAGAGATTGCTGTGACGATGGAAGGTGCTTGTGGCGGTATCATCATCACAGCAAGTCACAACCCTCGTCATTGGAACGCACTCAAGTTGCTCAACGAGAAGGGCGAATTCCTCAATGCTGCAGAAGGAAATGAAGTGCTTCGCATTGCTGATGCTGAGGACTTTGATTTTGCTGACGTGGACCATCTTGGCAAGTATTGTGAAGACAACACATACAATCAGAAGCATATCGACATGGTGCTTGGACTGAAACTCGTGGATGTGGACGCTATCAAGGCAGCACATTTCCGTGTGGCATTCGATTCCATCAACTCCGTGGGTGGCATCATCCTGCCTGAGTTGTTCAAGGCACTTGGCGTGGAACAGGTGACTCCGCTCTACGACGACCCAACGGGCGACTTCCAGCACAATCCAGAACCACTCGAGAAGAACCTCTCCGACATCATGGCTCTGATGGCGAAGGGTGGACACGACGTCGGTTTCGTGGTTGACCCAGATGTTGACCGCCTTGCTTTCATTCAGGAGGACGGAAAGATGTATGGCGAGGAATATACGCTCGTCACGGTTTCTGACTATATCCTGAAGCATACGCCAGGCAACACTGTGAGCAACCTCAGTTCTACTCGTGCACTTCGCGATGTAACTCAGAAGTATGGTGCTCAGTACAATGCAGCAGCTGTGGGTGAGGTGAATGTAGTGACGAAGATGAAGGAAACAGGTGCAGTGATTGGTGGTGAAGGCAATGGTGGTGTGATTTATCCTGAGGCTCACTACGGACGTGATGCTTTGGTGGGTATCGCCCTCTTCCTCAGCCATTTGGCTCATGAAAAGAAGACCGTAAGCGAACTCCGTGCCACTTATCCTAACTATTGCATTGCAAAGAACCGAATCGACTTGGAGCCATCGACCGACGTGGATGCTATCCTTGCCAAAGTGAAGGAACTCTACGGACAGGAGAAGGACGTGACAGTGAACGACATCGACGGTGTGAAGCTCGACTTCCCTGACAAGTGGGTTCACTTGCGTAAGTCGAATACCGAACCAATCATCCGCGTATATAGCGAGGCAAGTACCGAAGAGGCTGCTGACGAGATTGGCAAGAAAATCATGGATGTGGTGTATTCTTTGAAATAAGAATAATTTCTTTATTTATATTTAAATAGCTAAATTATTATGGAAAAGAAAAGTAGTATTATTTCTGCTTCCATCTTGGCATTAGGTTTTGTCATCATGGGATTCTGCCTAAAGGCAGGCATTGACAACATTGTGAACAAAGGACGCAATGTGGAAGTGAAGGGTTTGTCAGAGCGTGAAGTGGAAGCCAATAAGGTGACGTGGCCTATCACCCTGAAGGAGACAGGCAACGAGATTCAGTCGCTTTATGCTATCATCGATGCAAAAACGAAGATTGTGAAGAAGTTCTTGACTGATAATGGTATTTCGATGAGTGAAATCTCTGTGAATCCTCCAATCGTGAACGACTACAAGACGGCTGGTGCTTATCAGCAGGATGTGAAGTATCGCTACACCATCACTTCCAGCTTGACTGTGGTTTCGAAGAATGTGAAGAAGGTGCGTGACTTGATTTCCCGTCAGGGCGAACTCGTGGCTCAGGACATTGCCATCGATTACGGCAATGACTGGGACAACCGTTCAAAAATCACATACGAATACACCGACTTCAAGAAGATGAAGCCAGAAATGGTGGCAGAGGCTATTGAGAATGCTCAGAAGACCGCAGAACAGTTTGCCAAGAACAGCAATAGCAAGCTTGACAAGATTGTGGCTGCCGACCAAGGTTCGTTCGAAATTGTGGATCGTGACGAAAGCACTCCTTACATCAAGAATATCCGTGTGGTTTCGCACATCACTTATTCGCTGAAAAACTAATCGTAAAAAATGAAGAATGAAGAGTGAAGAATGAAGAATACCACATTCCTCGTTCTTCACTCTTCATTTTTTCATTCTTCATTCTACTCCCCTCGCCCTTTGGAGAGGGGTTGGGGGTGAGGCTTTTTTTCAATCCCTATGAACATAGAATTATCATATTTGTTAGGTCCACTCATGGGTGGCATCATCGGTTACATCACCAACTATTTGGCTATCCGCATGATGTTCCGTCCTCATCAGCCTAAGCACATCTTTGGCAAGCGTATTCCTTTCACGCCTGGTATCATTCCGAAGGAGCGTTTTCGTATTGCCGAGGCTGTGGGCGACTCCATCAGTGAGAACCTGATGAACAAGGAAGTGCTGGCGAAGAACTTGCTTTCGGAGGAAATGCTCGGAAAGATTGGTGAGAGCTACGACACATTCATTGCCAGTCAGAAGACCAACAGGGAAAAGCTGCGTGAGTTCTTGGCGCATTATCTGCCTGAGTCGGACATTGATGCCATTCAGAAAGATGCCAGCAACGAATTTGCCTTGCAGTTGCATACACGTTTGGCTGATTCAGAGTTGGGTTCGGTGATGGCTCATGCCGTGATAGAGCACGTGATGAAGAAAATGAGTAGTGGGGTGATGGGATTCTTAGGTGCCGACAAGTTTCTTTCTTTTTTGGAAGGACCAGCCGAGCATCAACTGGAGAAGCATATCAATCAGATTATTGCCAACAATTCCGAGGATATCATCTCGAAATTTGTGACGCAGGAATCCACTCACTTGCTCGACACTCCTGTTTGTGAACTTCTTGCAGGGCACGACGAGCAAATTGTTCAGCTTCGCCACATACTCTTGGAGGGCTACACCACCATCATCACCACTCATCTGCCGAAGATTCTTTCCACCCTCGACATCAGTAAGATTATCCGCGACCGCATCAATGAGATGGATATGATGGAAACTGAAAAGATTATTCTCGACGTGATGAAAAAGGAACTCAATGCCATCGTTTGGCTTGGTGCGCTCCTTGGCTGTATCATCGGCACTGTGAATAGTTTCTTCTGATGTGAGTTATTACGAAATAAAGAATCATCCCCTGTATCTTGGTCGTTCGAGATGCAGGGGATGATTGGTTTTTGGGAAATGTAAAAAGAGAATTATTCGAAACGCTGGTTGACGACCTCCCAGTTGATGAGTTGCCAGAGGGCAGCGAGATGGTCGGCACGGCGATTCTGATAATCCACATAGTAGGCATGCTCCCAAACGTCGAAGGTGAGCAATGGTCGGAGACCGCGAGTGATAGGGTTCTGTGCGTTCTGTTCCTGTGTGATGACGAGTTTGCCATCAGCATCGGCTGAAAGCCAAACCCATCCCGAACCGAAGAGGGTGGTGCCTTTCTGTGTGAATTCCTTTTGGAAAGCCTCGAAACTTCCGAGCTGTGCTTCAATGGCAGCTGCAATCTTGCCCGTTGGGCGATTGTCTGCCTGTGGAGCACGGAGAGCTTGGAAGTAGAGGTTGTGGTTGAGGATTTGTCCTGCATTGTTGAAGATGCCACCAGAGGACTTCTTTACGATTTCTTCGAGTGGAAGCTCTTCGAATCCACTACCAGGCAGAGCAGCATTGAGGTTGTTTACGTATGTCTGTAAGTGCTTTCCGTGGTGGAGAGCAATGGTGTCGGCACTGATGACTGGCTGCAGTGCATCAGGTGCGAATGGGAGAGTAATGAGGGAAAACATAAGAGTGAAAAGTTAAAAGTTAAAAGTGAAAAGTTAAAGGTGAAAAATGAGGTTCCCTCCAAAACCTTCCCAAGTAGAGTTTTTGAGGAAACTGTGATTTGTTTTTATTTGTATTTCTCTTCTAAATCATTATGAATGACGTCGAATACTTCTTGCATGAGAATGCGAGTGGGTTTGCCCTGTCGGTCTTCAGCGGTGATAGGGCGATGGACAGTGAGACTGATGGGATGACGTGTAACGGAATAGGCATTGCGACTGAAAATGTCGAACGAACCATTGATGGTGAGAGGAACGATGGGAAGTCCGATTTCGTTGGCAAGGGTGAAAGCACCTTTCTTGAATCCGCCCATTTTGCCGTCGTGGGTGCGAGTGCCTTCAGGGAAAATGACCATCGACATACCTTCTCGCAGTGTCTCTTGTGCCTGAACAACGGTTTTCTGCATGGAGGCGCGACTGTCGCCCACGTAGATGTGTCCAGACTTTGCGCAAGCCAATCCAACGAATGGAATCTTGCGCAGATATTCCTTCATCATCCACTTGAAGTTGTGTCCCAGATAGCCATAGATGAGGAAAATGTCGAAATAGCCTTGGTGATTGGCAAGGAATACATAAGATTGTTTTGCATCGATGAGCTCTTTACCTTCGGTCTTGACAGGGATGAGGAAAACCCAAAGCGTGAAGCGCGACCACCACTTGGGCAGGTAATATCCTATATAGACAGAATCGCCGCAGAAGGCAGCAATGGTGACACAGATGGCCACGATGATGGTGACTACCAAGAAGAGTGGGAGCGCGATGAATAGTGTGTAGAGCTTATATAGGGCTTTCATGAGCGTAAATGATTTGTTTACTTGTTTAGCAGTGTGGTGTTGTTTGTCTCACGGATTCTTTCTGAGCGTGATGACGTTCACTTCAGGCCATGCTCCGAAACGGAAAGGGAAGGCGATGGTGCCAACGCCGTCGGACACACAGATGATTTGGGAACCCTGTGAGTAGGCACCCGACCATTCGGAATAGAGCATGGAAATAGGCGACCAGCCGAACAATTTGAATTGTCCGCCGTGGGTATGCCCCGAAAGCGTGAGGTCGATATTGGTTTCTGGCAATACATTGTGTCGCCAGTGAGTAGGGTCGTGTGTGAGAAGGACGGAGAAGGTATGACGTAAGGTGGAGTCGGACGAATACACGCCTTGCAGACCTTTCGTCGCCGCCTTGAGGTCACCCAGTGCAGGCCAAGGTGGACGTCCATTGTTCTCCGATCCGATGATGGCGATGGAGTCGTTGCCACGGTGGATGACGTGGTTTCTGTTCTGAAGCAAGTGCCAATGGGTTCTGCGTTGCAGTTGGTGCAGGGCTTGCATGTCGCGCATTTTCTCTGCTTCAGCCTGAATGATGTAGTTGCTGTAGTCGTGATTTCCTAAGATGGAAAACACACCATCGCGTGCCTTGAGAGTGCTGAGGATGGACTCGTACGGGAGTGCTTCTTTGGTCTCATAGTTAACGATGTCGCCTGCAAAGAGAATCACGTCGCACTGCTGGTTGTTGATGAGTTTGACGATGGTTTCCACATCCTTTTCGTGACCATCGTTAAAGGTGCCCAAATGGATGTCGGAGAAGAGGGCAATGCGGTAGCCGTCGAATGCGTCGGGAAGGTTGCTGAAGTAGAACACTTGCTGATGAACAACGAATCGGCTTCGCCCTTTGAAATAGCCATAGCATAGGATGATGAGTGTGCAGAGCGAAAGAGCCATGGCAAAGATGCGGAGGTAACGTCGGGCAGCTGGCTTGTAGCGGTCGATGAGGATGGCGATGCCATCAAAGATGGTAAATATCATCTTCGGTACAGTGATGATAAGGAAGATGAAAACGAAACGTCCCACAGCTGTTTGGTGAGCAGCCCGCATGTCGTCTGTGCTATAGACAATGAAGAAATAAATGAGAAGGAAAATGCTTGGCAGGAGGAAAAGCAGCAGCGAGGAATGATGAATGAAAGATGGGGAATGGCGAAGGCTCTGCCAGGAGAGTGCTGTCTTCAGATTGAACGGCAGTTTTCCTGCTTGTGGTGTGTCGGGTATGGCATCCATTCGTTGTTGAATCCAATGACGGAGGTACATGAAATAAATGTACGCGTCGGGGAGGACGAGTAGCAGGAAGAACGTTATGATGACTTTGTCAAGCAAATCTGTGTGAGTTTAAAGTGAATAATGAATCAGGAATGAAAAGGCTTTAGAAGGATTCTTGAACCCTTAGCTCAAATACTTTCGGAGTTCGTCGGCAGGAAGATTTCTGCGCTGTGCATAGTCTTGCAGTTGCTCCTCAGAGATTTCTCCGATGGAGAAGTAATGAGCCTGTGGATGTGCGAACATCAGTCCCGAAACGGAGGCGTGAGGGCGCATCATGCCGTGCTCAGTGAGTGTGACGCCGATACTCTCAAAACAGATGAGGCGGTCGATGAGGAAGTTGATGGAAATGTCGGGCAAAGATGGATAGCCCACAGCGGGGCGGATGCCTTGAAACTTTTCCTGATGGAGTTCTTCCATCGTGAGCTGTTCCTCAGGGGCATATCCCCACAGCTCTGTTCTCACTTGTTGGTGAAGCCTCTCCGCTGCTGCCTCTGCCAGTTGGTCGCAGAGCGTTTGAGTGAGTAACGAAGCATAATCGTCGCCCGTGGCTGGCATGGAACTCACGGAAGTAGCGAACACGCCGATACGGTCTGCCTTTCCTTGTTCGATGGGGCGGAGAAAGTCTGCCAGACAGAGGCAGAACCCGTCGGCATCGGGCTGTTGCTGGCGCAGCATGGGAAGAAGAAACTGTTCCTCCTTGTCGTCCTTATTGAAATGAATGACGATGTCGTCGCCTTGCGCATTGGCATCGAACAATTCCACTTTGGCATGGATGGTGGTGTAGGGCGTGAGGCGAGATAACTGACGTTGTGCATCCACGTAGAGTCGTGCCGCCTCCTTCGCTTTCACCTGTTCCTCTAAGGGGAATGACGCCACCCAACTGGCTCTGCATGCATCGCAGGCATGAACTTTGGCGATGCTGGCGAATTTCATTGGCAATCCCCAAGCATGGAAGAAGTAGAGCCAGTTGATGTAGTCGATGATGTCGGATATGCGGTAGCGATGGTGCATCGATAGGGCTCTTTCTTATGGATTGAACTGAAGCTCCATGCCGCGAATGCCATCCACCATGATGCCATCGCTGTAGGCGGTCTTACCGTTGATGAAGGTGCGGCGCACACGCCATTTGAAGGTGCGCTCATCCATTGGAGTCCATCCGCACTTGGTGTAGTAGCGTCCTTCGATGACCTTCCAGTTGGCCTTAGGATCCACCAGTACGAGGTCGGCGTAATAGCCCTTGCGGATGAAGCCGCGACGGTCGATGTGGAAGAGGCGAGCTGGGTTGTGGCACATGAGGTCGACAATGCGTTCTACAGGGAAGTAGCCTTGGTCGGAGAGTTCCAGCATCGACACAAGGGAGAACTGAATCATTGGCATGCCCGACATGGCACGCAGCGCACCGCCTTCTTTCTCGCGCAGCAGATGAGGCGCATGGTCGGTTGCCACCACGTCGATTCGTCCCGTGGAGAGTGCATCACGCAGCGCCTCACGGTCGTCGATGGTCTTGATGGATGGGTTGCACTTGATTTTCGAACCCAGTCGGTCGTAGTCCTCGTTGGAGAACATGAGGTGAGCGATGACGGCTTCAGCCGTAATGCGTTTCTCCTCGACATTCAGGTTTTCTTCGAAGAGTTCCAGCTCCTGTGCCGTCGAAATGTGAGCCACGTGAAGTCGAGCCCCCGTCTGCTTGGCCAATTCCACGGCGAACGACGAAGAGGCATAGCAAGCCTCGCCACTGCGGATGCGTGAGTGATAGCGCACAGGGAAGTCGTTCTGTCCTTTATATCGTTTGCGGAACAATTCAATGTTCTTGTTGATGATGGACGTGTCTTCGCAATGTGCCATGATGAGCAGCGGAGACGTCTCGAATATCTTGCGGAGCGTGACAGCATCGTCCACCAGCATATTGCCTGTGGAACTGCCCATGAAGAGTTTCACGCCAGGCACATGGTGAATGTCGAGCGAACGAAGTGTGTCAACATTTTCGTTGGTGGCACCATAGAAGAAACTATAGTTCACGCGACTCTTTTCCGCACCGAGTTCGAATTTCTCCTCCAGGCGTTCGCCGAGGTAACTCCTCCCGCTGCAGCCGTTCGGCTTTCGGTGGCGATGTCCGCCTTGTTCGTAAGTCCAGGCTCGCGAAAATGCACATGGTCGTCGATGACACCAGGGAAGAGGTAGAGGTCGGTGGCATCTACCACGTTGTCGAATCGTTCTGTGTCCTCAACAGCTCCTTCCATGACGTCGATGATGTATTCGCCGTCAATGACGACAGAACCGATGAATTGGCGACCTTCGTTGACAATTGTTGCGTTGTTGATAAGAGTGAGCACGATATGCAGAGTTAAAAGTTAAAAGTGAAAAATGAAAAGTGAAAAAACACGTAAAGCGTGAAAGTGAAAAGTGAGAAGTGAAAAGTGAAAAATGCCATCCGGAAGGCATTTTTAATTTTTAACAGCGGAAATATCGGAAATTTTTCGGAATATCGGAAATTATGAGAATCATCTGATGAAAAAAACTATTTTTTCTGTTTTTCCGTTCTTTTCCGTTTTTTCCGTTGTTCCTTTTAAATCCTTTAAATCCTTGATTCGCTTTTCACTCCCTCCTCTCGGAGAGGCTGGGAGGGGGCTTTCGGATATTTCTTGAACCACCCGTCGAGTCGGAGGCGCATGACTCCAAAGAATGCTTCGGAGAAGATGCTGCCGTTCATCTTCGACACACCTTCCTCGCGGTTGATGAAGACGACAGGCACTTCCTTGATTTTGAACCCGCACTTATAGGTGGTGTATTTCATTTCTATTTGGAAAGCATAGCCCTTGAAGCGGATTTCGTCGAGGTGGATCGTGCTGAGCACCCTGCGCTTGTAGCACTTGAATCCAGCCGTGGTGTCGTGAATCTTCAGCCCTGTGATGAACTTAACGTATTTCGATGCGAAGTACGACATCAGTACCCTACCCATAGGCCAGTTCACCACGTTTACGCCGCTGACGTAGCGTGAACCGATGGCGAGGTCGTAGCCTTCGTCGGCACAAGCCGAATAGAGGCGAGGCAAGTCCTTGGGAGCGTGCGAGAAGTCGGCGTCCATTTCGAAGATGTAGTCGTACTTGTGCTCCAACGCCCATTTGAATCCAGTGATGTAAGCAGTTCCCAATCCCAATTTTCCGCTGCGTTCAATGAGGAAGAGCTCGCCAGGGAAATCCGTCTGCATCAGCCTCTTCACGATGTCGGCCGTGCCGTCGGGCGAACCATCGTCAATCACGAGAATATGGAAAGCCTTTTCGAGTGCAAACACGGCTCGAATGATTTTTTCGATGTTCTCCTTTTCGTTGTAGGTGGGAATAATAACTATGCAATCACTTTGTTTCATGGATAAGAGATGATTTCTGTTTGTTACGCAAAGATAGACAAAATTTTCCGATTCGATTTGGAAAAAATGAAAAATTTGGTTTCTTGTGTTTTTTTCTCACTTTTCTTGAAGAAAAACACATTGGGAGATTGAAAAAAAACAAGCATGAGAAATTTTTTTTGATGTCCACATAATAAGCAGGATGGTTTTTCGTTATTAATTTATCAGTCAGAATTTTAACTCTTATCATTCCGTTGCCTATGACAGATTTTACTCCTAAAAAAAACATGAAGCGTCAAGCTAAAGAAACTGTAAAGAAAATGAATGAAAGCATGAAGGAAACTCTTCATGCAAGTTCGGACGCACTTTTCTTTGTCCGCCTGTTTGCACGGGCTTGCAATCCCACTCCGCAAGCGGTCTTCTAAACAAAATGAAGAATGAAGGAGGATAAATGAAGAACGATGAATGATGAACTCCCTTGTCCATCGTCTATTCTTTAATTACTACTTCTTCATTCTTCACTAAAACAAATCAGTTTCAGAAATCACTTGGAAACATCTCAACTTTTACGTCTCTTGGCCCAGCATCCGCAGGTCAAGTCATTGAGCGAGGCTATTCGAAAGCCTCGCCTTCGTTCTTTTCATGTTGGTGGGCTCCATAGTTCATCAGCTGCTTTGGCCTTTGCTGCGTTCTCTTCCATCTTCGCTTCTGCCTTGTCCATCTGATTGCTGATCGTTTCCGCCTGGGCGTCGAGCTTGGCATCAACGGAAGCATTAAACTCGCTGATTTTGGCATCCAGTTCGACAATATCGGCAGCGATTTCATCGCGTTTCTTTTCACGGGCAAGCTTGCGCGCATCGATTGCATTATCCAGCTTCGCCTTCAGTTCGTCCAGTTTCCGTCCCTGAGCAGCGTATTTTTCTTCAAATGTCATTTTTAACCCTCCATATATTATGTTGATCTTGTTTCTGTTCTTTCGTAAAACAGTACATATTGATTATAAAGCTTTTCCATAGATTGAACAAGTTACGCTTTCTGGAAAAGCAAAATTATTATAAAATAAGATAAAATATTCCTTGCCGAAAGAACTGTTTTCTATTATAATTTTTTTCGGTTTTTCAGATATTGAGCCGAATTCGGGAATATGGGCAGGAGGATCAGAAATCATGCTTATCAACTGCACAAACCACCCTTACGCGCGCTGGAATACCCTTCAGCGGAAAGCTGCCGCACAGTACGGCCTGGTTTTGGATATGCCGTTTCCGAAGATTGAGCCGCAGTATTCATCGGATGATCTCCGCCGCATCGTAAAAACGTATGCCGACAACATTGAGGACAGACATCCGGACGCCGTACTGGTCACAGGAGAATTCAGCTTTACTTTCATGCTGGTTGACAAGCTTCTGACCGACGGACTCAAGGTTCTGTGCACCCGTTCAAAGCGCCTGGCAAGGGAGAGCATTAATCCGGACGGATCGAGTGAAAAGAGAACAACGTTTATATTCAACTGTTTTCAGGAATATGAATACTATGGGGAGCGCTTATGAGAAAAGAATTATTGGATAAAGAGGTATTGTGTATTCTGGATACCCGGCAGATTCAGCGCTACATGTTCCGCAGCAATTCCTACTTTGATTCTCTGGGCGGAAGTGACCTCATGACGCACATTCTGGGCGATGCGATTCTGTTTGCTCTCCGGAATGTCGATCCGCCTCTTGCAGCGGATGAATATGATATATCCATGGATCCCGATGTCAGTGAGATACCTTGGTTTGCTTCAGAGAAGACACAGTTTCAGCTGATCTCAAACGTAGCGGGAAACGCGATTTGCCTTGTCCGCAGCGGGGCGCTTTGCCAGCAGCTCATCCGGAAAATCTCGCGCTATTATCTCGATCACGCCTACTCTCTCAATCTGGCTGCCGCCGTCACGGAGAAAACAGACAACCTGCAGAAGGATACTTCCGCTCTCTATGAGCAACTTGAAAAAGTCA
>CADBXS010000022.1:30543-78893 GCA_902798705.1 uncultured Bacteroidales bacterium | reverse complement strand
ACGTTAACACGGCGAGCTTTACATAAGGAATAAAACTTTCCACAAAAGTACATATTTTTTTCCAAATCTTCGGTACAAACTTACCTCTTTTTGGAAAAAAACTTAGAGCAGTACAACTGCTTATAAGAGCAGAACCACTGCTTACAAGAGCGAAACCATCGCTTATAAGAGCGGTGGTACTGCTCCAAGTTTATTCTCCACATCCACTAAGTTTGAAACAAAGACTTGGAAAGTAAGAAATGAAGAACTACAAAGTTTTATTCGGAGCAGCTGTTAAGTAACGATAAAAAAATAACTTGGCACATTTTGAGATGCCCATGTTAGTTGTGTCGTCTTCATCTTTTGGGCTGTTTTCGCCCGTTTCCTCAGTCATGATGCCCGCATCACTCCCTCAAAAACGAACAAAAACATCTCCAAAATATGAATAAACTGTACCAACTTATTTTTTTATCATTACTAAAAGGTCATTAGTTGTTCTGAGAACTTGTAACTGTTCAGCGAATAATATCAAGGAGTGCCCTGTCGTGCAGAACCTTCAGCTCGGCGTAGCCAATCTAAAGGAAAGCTTCAGTCAGTCCCCAAATTTGCTTCTGACAATCCCCAAAAAGCGGTTCAGTACATCCACAAATTTCTCTCAGAATAGAAGCTGTGTTCATCTGCGAAATCTGTGGTTGAGAAAAAATCCGTTTCAATCTGCGGTTAAGGAAAAATCAATCAGTGGTTCTGAGCAAATCGTGGTCAGAGCCATTTGTTTTTCACATACCAATCGATGGTCTCGCGAGTTCCTCGTTCCAATTGCCATTTGGGTTCGAAATCGAGGAGCTGGCGGAGCGGAGTGATGTCGCATCGCCAGTTGCGCTGACGCAGGCTGTGGTCTTTGTCGAGGTTAAGTGTGACTGGTTTCTTGGTCCATTGCGAGATGCGGTCACCAATGGCGCAGATGACGTGAAGCAACCACACAGGTGCCTTGATACGAAGGAGAAAGCGGATGCCGAGGTCTTGCTGGATGTAGTCGCTGAAGGCACGGGAAGAATACACTTGTCCGTCGCTCACATTGAAGATTTGTCGTTCGATACGCTCCAAGGCTCCTTCTTCCGTCTTCTGGATGGAGGCATAGATGGCATTCACGAGGTCGCGAACATACACGAAGGTGATTTCTTGTTTCTTGTAGCCCACGGAGAAATCCACATGTTGCTTGATGCTCTTTGCCATGAGGAAATAGTCGCGCTCGCGTGGTCCATACACGCCCGTTGGGCGGAAGATGACGTAAGGGAAGAGGTAGTTGAGCGACTGAAGGAACTGCTCGCTTCGGAGCTTGCTCTTGGCGTATGCCGTGTTGGGTTGTGGCGTGTCGGTGGCATACATCTCCTCGTAGGTGTTCGTGGCAGGGTTGAGCGTTTCCTTGATAGGTCCGAGCACACTGAAACTGCTGAGATAGACGAAGAGGCGAGGCACCATGTCGAGTTCCTGAAGCATCTGCACGAGGTTCACTGTGCACTGGTAGTTGTGCTTCATGAAATCGGCTGGGTCCACGCATTTTGTGGCACCGCCTGCATGGATGATGTAGTCCCACTTGCCGTTCTTTTGCTTGAAGTCGCTGAGTTGTTGGCGCAATGTGTCGGTATTACTCAGGTCGAGCGTCTGGAATTTCAGCCATTCGTTTTGCAACCATTTCCTGCTGGATGTTTTCCTTATACCTGCCCACACTTCCATTTCCCTGCGCAGTCCTTCCTCGCAAAGAAAACTACCAATAAATCCGCTGGCACCTGTCACCAGAATCTTCAGTTTTTCCATCTCAGTTATCGTTTTTTCGTCTAAATTGTTGCAAAGTTAGCTCTTTTTGGCGTTTTTGTAACATTTTAACGTAAGAGAAATACGCTGTTTGCAAGAAAATCACTACTTTAGACGCAAAAATAAGAGTGAATAGTGAAAAGTAGGCCCCGCTCCAGCTCCCCGAGGGGGAGAGAGTGAAGAGTGAAAAATGCTATCTTATGAACGAAAACGATAACGAAAACGAAAACCGCTATCCGGATGGAATTTTTCACTTTCCACTTTTCACTTTTCACTTTCCTCGCTTCACGTTATCTTGAAACTTGAAATTTAGTTTTATGGCAAAGTCTAAGAAAAAAACCACTTCGAGGTCGAAAATCGGCAAGAAGGAACTGCGCAGCACCGTGAGCCACTTCCTGAGTTTGCACCCAGGGGCATATTTCACTCCCAAACAGCTCTTCAAGGCGTTGAAATTCACAACTCATCCGCTCAAGATGCTTTGCATCGATGTGCTCAACGAGATGATTGACAGTCAGGACATCGTGGTGAACGAAGACGGCGAGTTTTCCTACAACGGTCACACACAAGTGTGCGAAGGCACGTTCACCCGCACCAACGGCGGGCGCAACTATGTGGATTTGCCTGACGGCACAGGAGTCAGTGTCTATGACGACGACACGATGCATGCGCTCCCAGGCGACAAGGTGAAGGTCAGCCTCTTTGCCAAGAAGCGTGGCTCCGAGAAGATTCACGGACAAATCATCGAAATCCTCCAGCGCAACGAGAAACCATTCATCGGCAGTCTGCAAGTGGGCAAACAGTTTGCCTTCCTCGTCAATCCCGACGGTTCACTGCCGCACGATATCCTCATCCCTATCGACAAGCTGAAGGGAGGGCATACGGGCGAAAAGGCATTGGTGAAGGTCACTTCATGGCCAGAAAATGCCCGCAACCCTATCGGTGAGGTGGTTGACATCCTCGGCGAGAGTGGAAACAACGACACCGAGATGCATGCCATCCTGGCTGAGTTCGGTTTGCCATACAAATACCCAGAGGCTGTGCAACAGGCTGCCAACCGCATCGACCCAGGTATCACACCTGAGGAGATTGCCAAACGCGAGGATTTCCGCGACGTGCTCACCTTCACCATCGACCCGCGCGATGCCAAGGACTTCGACGATGCCATCTCCATCCGCTCGGTGAAGAAAGGTGTGTGGGAAGTGGGTGTCCACATTGCCGATGTATCGCACTATGTGCTCGAAGGTTCTATCATCGACAAGGAAGCACAACAGCGTGGCACCTCTGTCTATCTCGTGGACCGCACCGTGCCAATGCTTCCTGAACGACTTTGCAACTTCATCTGCTCGCTCCGTCCCGACGAAGAGAAACTCAGCTTCTCTGTCGTCTTCGAAATGAATGAGGATGCCGACGTGCTCAGCCACCGCATCGTACACACCGTCATCAAGAGCGACCGTCGATTCGTTTATGAAGAAGTGCAACACCTGCTCGAACAATACAATGAGGCTTCGCCCGAGGACTACCAGTATCCTACGCCTGAACAACCATTGGCAGAGGGCGCCAAACCTGCCGAGACCTACAAGGACGAACTGATTGTCCTCAACCGCATGGCGCACAAGCTGCGTGAAAGAAGAATGAAGAACGGTGCCATCGACTTCGATCGCGTGGAACCTCGTTTCGAAATCGACGAGAAGGGCAAACCGCTCAGCGTGTATTTCAAGCGTGCCAAGGATGCCAACAAACTCGTTGAGGAGTTCATGTTGCTGGCAAACCGCACGGTGGCTGAGAGTGTGGGCAAGGTGAAGAAGGGCGATGGAAAGGCAAAGACACTGCCTTACCGTGTGCACGATATGCCTGATCCAACCAAGCTCGACAACCTGGAGCATTTCGTCAGCAAGTTTGGCTATATGATTCGCACGCAAGGCACCAAGACCGAAGTGGCGAAGAGTCTCAACAAACTGCTCAAGGACGTGAAGGACAAGCCTATCCAGCAACTCGTGGAGACGGTTTCTCTCCGTGCCATGATGAAGGCGCGCTACAGCACCATCAACATCGGGCACTACGGACTGGCTTTCGACTTCTACACGCATTTCACTTCTCCTATCCGTCGTTACCCAGACCTCATGGTTCATCGTCTGCTCACCCGCTATGCCGAAGGAGCCAGAAGTGCCAGCCAGCAGAAGTATGAAGCACTCTGCGAACACGCATCCGACATGGAGCAACTGGCTGCCAATGCCGAGCGTGCCAGCATCAAGTACAAGCAGGTGGAATTTATGGCCGACAAGATTGGAGAAGAATTTGATGCCACCATCAGTGGAGTGACCGATTTCGGTGTCTATGCCGAAATCGATGAGAACCACTGCGAAGGTCTCATTTCCGTTCGCTTCCTTGGTGACGAACCATTCGACTTCGACGAGCGCAATTACTGTCTCACAGGCAGGCAGACGCACCACAAGTTCTCGCTTGGTGACAAGATTCGCATCAAGGTGGCCAAGGCAAATCTCTATCGTAAGCAACTCGACTTCGACTTCGTCCGCAAACTCTCTTCTTCTGCTCCTGTCACAACAGGTACGAAGTTCTATCTCGAAATCCCGAAGAAGAAAGGCGGTAAAAAGAAGAAATGAAGTGTGAAGAATGAAAATTGAAAAGGTCAAGCAGAAACCGCGATGATACGCAGATAATAAATATCCTTTATTTCCGTTATTTCTGCGTGACAATAAAAACTAAATATAAAAAACGAAAAAAAGAAAAATGAAAAGAGCAACAATCCTGTCACTACTGTTGCTGATGGCAACATCCATCATGGCACAAAGCGTGAAAATTGTACCCAAAATGAAAAAAGGCGATGTGAAGACGTACGTCGGAACCGGCGAAACATCCGTTCAAGGTCAGATGGTACGAACCTCGCATGACGATGTCTATACTGTCACAGATAAAACCAAGAATGGTTTCGTCGTTCAGGTAGAAAGTAATCTCGGTAACACAAAGACGGACATCAATTTTTCCAACCTCACTCAGGTGCTGGAAAAAGTGTTCGCCAACCAAATTGTTATCTACGACACCAACAAGGAGGGCAAAATCGTTAATGTCAGGAACTTGGAGGAACAGAAGAAGCACGCTGTCGATGTGATTGACGAGATATTCAACAGCGCACAGATGCAGCAGATGAATGTTGTGCTGCCTCGCGAAAACATCATGAAGATGGTGGAAGAGAAGTTCTCTTCAGAAAACATGCTCAAGATGGCGCTCAGCATACCAAGTCCATTGAATCTCAACGGCAAGACCATCTCCGAAGGTATGGAAGAAGAATCCTTCAACATGCAGGGACTTAAGTTGAAAACCATTTACCACCTCAGCAATGGGGGCAAGACCATCATTGCCGACTCCAATCTCGACATGAACGTGCAGGAAATCAAGGAATACCTTGTGAAGCAAGTGAAGCAGCTTATGCCAAGTCTGGCTTCCATGTTCGAAGGACAAATCGACCAGGCTCTTCAGAGGGGAACCGTCAAGGTGTCGGCAAGGCAGAAAGCTACTTACGAAATCGGTGATGACGGATGGGTACGTCAGCTCACTGTCGATAGCGAAAGCGCACAAACAGGACAAGTCAATAAGTCTATCGTTGTTCTCACGCTGAAGTAAGCTCGCCTCACCTTAATTATTATATGAATCCACTCCCTTGCATCCTCACAGTGCAGGGGAGTGGATTTTTTTGTAGGAAATTGTTATTTTGACTATTTAAAAGGGGCTGTTTTGCGCAAAATAGCGATTTCTGCCACATATTATAAATGTTTATTCGTGGCAAACTTGGGGCTTTGACGAAATAAGGGTATTTTTGCATCACAAAGCATGTGAAAGCACATCAATTAACTTCAATGCCCATGGATAATGCCAATCTACTGATAACTGCTATAATAATTGTACTTGTGTTGGCATTCATTCTCACAGTGCTTGTGGTGAATGCCAATACGAAGAAAATCATCTCTACCAATGCCCAATTGGTGGATAACCAGAATATGCTTTTGGAGCAGAACAAGATACAGGGTCGTGAACTGGCAGAGCAGAAGGAAAAGATTGAGACGTTGAAAAAGCGACAGGAGGAATTGGCTGAGCAACTGAAGAATGGAGTCTTCGACGAAGTGACACTCTTGACGGAACAAACGCGCGAACACCGAGAAGCCATCCAACAGACTGCCGACATGACCAACGAACAACTGATGGCATGGGTGGACGAACGAATGAACGAGACACAACTGTTCGCTGACTCGACACTGACGCTGAAGACGATGGCTCAGGCACTCGGACTGACGCAGCGACGGCTCAATTCGCTTTTCAAGAACAACGAGCGGTATGCGAACCTGAATGAGTACCTCAACGAGAAGCGTTTCCTTTTGGCTTGCAGATTATTGCGCGAACAACCCAACTGGACCATCGAGGCTGTAGGTACAGAGGCTGGGTTCGGCGGACGCCGCACCTTTCAGACCGAGGTGAAGCGACGACTCGGCATCACTCCTGTGCAGTATCGGCAGAGCGTGAAAGACACAGTGACGAAGGACGGCCAAGAGCCTTCTGCAACCGACATGGATGATTCGGCGAAAATGGCCAAGAAGCGGGGACGTAAGCCAAAATCAAACCAGCACCCGTCGCATGACCCAGGCAAAGATAGCAATGACGAGGACGGTGGGGATTTCCAAGAATAAATCAGATAAACCCAATTCAGGGTTTAGCAGCAAATACCATAGAACAGGGATGATGCTCGAGATGAGGATATAGAGTGCCATCCAAATGCCTACCTGGCGCAGGCGACCGCGATAGAAGACCCACAACAGAATTCCCAAAGGCAGATAGACCAGCAAGAGGGACACCGCCACCGGCAAGCCAAAGACTTCCTCAAATTGTGGTAGCAGGAACGCTATGAACCCCATGACATTGAGCGCAATGATACACCACCACCATCCTGTGAACGGATGATAGAGAGAACGCATGCCACGCATCAGCGCCACAAACATCACCAACTCGCCGTAAGTGGAAAACACTGCCTGTGCCCATGGCATGTTAGCTTCGAACCAGTGTAACAGAGGAGTCCAGTTGATGAGGGCCTGCACAAGCATACAGACAAAGGCCGACTCAATGAGCCATCGAGGGAATCCACTATCAACATGGTTCACCCTGTATTTGTTTTCAATGCTTTTCGCAGTTTCAGTTGGAGTGTTTTTTACATCCATTGTTTCCATGAAAGTCGAATTGAATTATAATGCAAAGGTACATTTTTATTGGGTAAAGCTACATAAACTACGTGGTCAAATAGCTTGTACGGCCCCTAAAAAGCGTAATTTTTGCGCAAAATTCAGTATCTCGCGCAACATCTTCAAACAAATTTACACTAACACAACTCTTCAATCATTTTTTCAAATTATTTTTGCAGGGAGATTATCAAGAGGAATCAGAAATTAATATTACTAAATGAAACAAATTTTGAGAATATGAAAAAGTATTTTTTATTAGCAGTATTAGGGTTGGTGATTGCACACCCTTCCAATGCACAGACGTGGAACAGTTGGGACACACGAAGCACTATCGATGGCGTACTTAACTTAGGCAGAGCCGTTCTTGAGTCGGCAGAGCGGAAAAAGGAGATGGAGATTCAGGCACAGCAGAAGGTGGAGTTCGAACAGAGTTTTCAGGATGCCATGACCGAAGCCAAGGCTTTCGAGGAAAAGGAGAACTGGGAAGAAGCACTTGAGAAATATGAAGAGGCAGCCAAACTGAACTGCAAGTATGGTTATACCGATCAGCGTACCCTGTCGAAAAAGATTACGAGTCTCTATGTGAAAGGTGGACGCGAGGATGATGGACCAAGCATTTTGCACAATGCCAACATCACACTTGCCGACTATTCGGGCTACCGATACATGCGAGAGAATCCTGTTTATGTCAACAAGAAAAAAGCGTCAAACGTGAAGATTCTGCGTGTTGCCTGCTCTAATACCGAAACTCGTGTCGAGATGGAAGTAGAGTCAAGATCTACAAACTTAGGAATCTATATGAATGGCACTACTTACATCAAGGGCAACAAGGGTGGAAAACTCGGACTTGTTAGTGTGCAGAATGTCACGATGGCTCCTGCCCAAACTTACATCCCATGGCCATACCAGAAGTTGCGTTTCGCACTCATTTTCCCTGCATTGCCTGACGAAGCAAGCGATTTCGACCTCATTGAGCCATCATCCACTTGGCAATTCAAAGACATCAAATGTAAATAACTATTTATAAATCAACTTAGTTTTAATTTTAAAAAAACATCACGAAAAAATTTTGGAATTTATTCCTTGCCGCTATCATTCTTTGCGGCACACAGCAGTTTTAACAGCATGTGGAGGTGACGATGACGACAACACTCAGCCAAAGGGTGCCACATTCCAGAAAGTGAGAGTTATTTATTCTATGGTAGTTTCTTCCCCTATTTTATCAGAATTTAGAGTTAATTCTTACTTCACGGATAGTAATGGCAGTCAAATGGAAACCGTTGAAAAAGCTAATTGGGAGAAAACCGTTGAATTTGATGCCAGCAAAATGCCAAAGACTTTCGAAATGTATTATGCATTGGCTCCAAAGAATAGAGAACCAGGTGCAACAGCCACTGCACAAGGTGAAGCATTGATCAAATATGTCATGCAAGTTCAGATCATCAATTCCGATGGTACAATTGCAACTTCGAGAGAAGTTCACGATGCATATATGCACGACGCTTTCTCCTCAAACACGGTTCTTGCTGAATTTGCCAAAGATGCAAACTCATGTAAGCACTTGACTATTTCTGTTACAAAGGATGGTACTTTTTAATTTTCTCATCCCCTGATACATTCATCCACTCCTTTGCATCTTATCCATGCAAGGGAGTGGTTTTTTATGCCTACATTTCAACCTGAAACCCTCAACAGAGGAATCAGAACTTGGCAATTGGGAGGAATAAACATAGTGGAATAGTTTGGATCGTGTATTTCATGGATTGGTGGCAAGAGTTTCTAACTTTCAAGCTCTGTCCTTTTTTTGCGGATGACAATATAATAATGAAGGCGGAAGGGATGTTCCTTCCGCCTTCACTTTGTTATCAGTTCGACTTGATAGATGTCGAAATGGAGATGCTGGGAATTACTTCACAATCACTTTCTTGCCATTCACGATATAGATGCCTGGGCGAGTGATGATGCTGACGCGCTGACCGGAGAGGGTGTAGCGTGAAGCGTGAAGTGTGGAGCGTGAAGCGATGCTTTCACTCACCTGCTCGATGCCTGTTGGGGTGTCCTGACCAAGATAGTAGAGATGGAAGTTGTCGAAGATGGTCCAGTCGGCAGAGATGGTGGTGTCTTTGCGGATACCGAGCTTTGCGTCCTGTGTGCCGTCGAGATAGAAGTCAACGGTGTTGCCATCGACGTTCAAGTTCTTCTGGTCGAAGAGGATGTTGGCTGCTTCCATGGTGTTAGCGAAGTAGAGCACGTCTTCTGCTTCGATGGACTCATCGGTTGCGTTTGGACTCCAGTAGCCGTTGAACTGCTCACCCTTGAGCTTGAAGTCTGCCCACGACTGGATGTCGCTCTGCATTTCGTTGGCATAGAGCTTAGCGTTGAGCACATTGCTTGGTTCGCCAGTCTCTTCATCGAGCATAGTAGCGTTGGTGTAGGCTGTTTCGCAAGAGCCGTCGCGATAGAAGCCTTGAACGGCGAAGCGGTAGAAGCCTGCTGGCAGTCCGCTTACAATCTGGTAGATATTGAAATTGGTGTTGTAGAACTCACATTCGGAGTAGTAGTTACCAGGTGTGCCGTTGGCAACTGTCCATCCTGCGTAGCTGTCGTTTGTGAAGCTTGGGTTAGCGAGGAAGGCCGTGATGTCGAGAGGGTTGTCTTCGCTGGCCACCTTGTCGGTGATGGACGACTTCATCATGTTGGAGAGTTCGTCCTGGAGAGCCTTCACTGCGTCGGCATCAGGTGTGGAGTCGGCGAAGATGGCGATGTGTTCGTCGATTTTAGCATTGACAGACTCGGTGTTCCATGCCTGTGCTGCTTCTGCCACAGCGGCGTATGCACGATAGGTGTCGATGAGCGACTGGAAGCCTGGAATAGCTGCCACGGTGGTGGTGTCGGCTTCGAGTGCCTCGGCGATGTTGCGGCTCACGCTGCTGAGTGCTGCTGCAGCTGCACCTGTCTTGCCAACGATTCCGTCGTTGAAGCTTTCGAAGGAAGCAATGAAGTTGTTTTCAGTAGCTGCCACACCTTGCGTCTTGTCGATGAGGTCGGTAAGGAGAGCGATGGCGTTGTATGTGTCGTTGTTGGCAATGATGCTTTCAACGGCTGCATTGGTAGCTGCTACGTCGCCCTTGAAGTTGAGAGTAGAGACGAGTTCGGCTATGTCTTCCTGCTTGGACTGGAGGTCGGCAGTGAGGTCGATGTCGGTGCCGTAGTAAGTGAGCACGAAGTTGGTAACGCAGAACCAACCGACGTATGCCTGTCCGATGGTAGTGGAAGCACCTCCGATGGTGAGCTGTCCGTCTTCGCCTACAAGAATCTTGTCGGTAGCGAGAGTGGTCCATACTTGGCTGTCCCAACCTTGGTTGTCGAGCACAGTGGATGACTTGGTCACGCCGTTAGCCGTTGCGTAAGTGTGCTGAGTGGTTGGTGCGGCATTGGTAATCCAGTCGGCAGAAACGCTGTAGTAGCCTGCAGGAAGCCCTGTGATGTCTTGGTGAACATCGAGGGAACCGACTGTGGTCTTGTTGTGCCAGTTGTTCCATGTGATGCGTCCTTCTGTCCAGTTGACACGAGCATCATCCACCACGAAGGAGTTGCCGTTCACCCATCCTGTTGCGTTGGCATCAGAAGGAGTGGAGTTGACAGCGTAGGCATGGTCGGTTTCGTAAGGGAAACTGTAGGAACCGTCCTCGTTCTGGGTTGGTTCAGCATCAGGATTGCAGAACCAAGGATGGAGCACGAGGGCTGTGACATTGATGCCTGAGCCATCTTCTGGAAGCGGCTGCGAAGTGACGTAGCGTCCCTTGGCTGCTGCTACGGCTGCGATGGCAGCTTCAGCATCCTCAGCGGAAGTTGGGTTGTCGAGCTTAGCCAGTGCTGCTTCGAGTGCTTCGATGTAGCTGTCCTTGCCTGGATAGTTGGTGATTTCGGCATATTCCTTCTCGGCAGCGATGTTGGCCTTGGCTGCATTGCAAGCCGACACAATCTGCTTGATTTCCTCGATGCGAGCAAGGATGTTAGCTGCACCCGTAGTGTATCCTTCGATGCTTGGGTTGTCGTCGAGTTCGTCGGAAATGCCTGTAGCGTAGGTCTCGAGTCCTTCGAAGAGAGTCTCGTATTCTTCGAGTTCGCCAAGGAATTCCTCGTATTCGTCCATCACGTTGATGAATTCGCTCTGAGCCAATGCAAGGCGAACGTCGTCATCCACTTCGCCGCTCTTGATTTTCATGACGAGTTGCTGCTGTTCTTCGTCGAGCGGACCAGCGTAGATGGTGAAGTCGTCGTAAGCAAAGGCTGGGTCGGGGTCAGCCCAAGTCCACTGTGCCACACCACCGAGGTAGAGGTCAGCATAGCCACCGAGGTTTTTGAAGAAATAGGAAGCAGAACCGTCGCTGTAGAAGTCGGCCTTGCAGTTCCACTGGTTGAAGAGCTGTGCGTCCACGTAGATGTTGGCGGTGTTGTCTTTCTGCGAGAGGACGAGTGCCACGTAGTGCCAGTTGTCGTTGAAGTCGGTTGGCACAAGGGCGATGGAGTCGTTGCCTTCAGCATCCTGCACGATTTGCTCTTCCGTGTGTTGTTTGAGCCAGTCTGTGTTGATGGTGTTAGCAGCATTGACGTTTTCGTCATCGCCGAAGTCATCCCAGCGACCGGCCCAGTCGTTGATTTGCAGCCATCCGCGTGCGTTCTGTGCCCACATAGGTCCGTTCCATCCATCGCTGGAAGTGAGTCCACGATTGCCTGCTGTATAGAAGGTGTAGAGAACGGAATAGTAGTAGTTGATGTTTGGGAATACGGTGTTTGCCACAGTTGGGTTCACCCAGAATCCGATAGAGATGGCGTCGGTGGCTTTCTCACCAGCCTTCTTCAGTCCGTCGGTTTCGATGCGGAGGTAGTTCGTTGCCTTGGTGGCAACGGCTGCATTGGGTGCGTTCTGGTAGTAGGTACCGAAGTTTGGGTCGGTGGATTGGCGCAGTTCGCCGTCACCCACTTGAGTTCCTTTGACATCTGCCACCGTGGTAGCTCCCTCGAAGTCGAGTGTATAGACCGCGCGAGGAAGTGTGGTCTGTGCATGGATTGCTGCTGAGCAAACCATTCCTGCAAAGAGCATGTAGATTTTTCTCATATTGCAAAAATTTTATAAATGATAGTTAGTACAATTCTTTTGTCGAAAAGATGTTGCAAAGATAAGGGAAAAAGAGAAAAGTGAAAAGAGATTGGAGAATTTTTTGAGAAGGAAAGGCTATCGTTGAAGAAACAAATACAATTCCTTCTCACTTACTATCTCAGCTTTTCGGAAGGTATTTTTGTAACTCGCTTCTTTGATTGTACTGAATCATTCATTTGATTGAACTAAAATGCCGAACCCTCGGCGTTTTTCTCGCGAACGTTCGGCATAAATCTCGCGAAGGTTCATCGTCGAATTAATGAACCTTCGCACATATAGTTGAATCAAAGTTGCGTTTCAGTAAATCCCTTAATTGCCCCCTCCAGCTCCCCAAAAGGGGAGGGAAGCCAAAAGCTAACGCCAATGGCAACGCCAACGACCTTATTTATAATTGGAGAAAAGTTCTTTCTTTTCCATCATTTCGATGATGGAGTTCTCGAGGTCGGTTCGCTTCACGATTTCGTTTTCGTCCCAGAAGCGAGGGTTGTAAGTGGTGGTGTCGATTTGCTTGCGCAGATTGTCGTTGGTGTGGATGAACTTGTTCTGCTTCTCCTTGAGCTTGCCCGTGTTGAAGAGCATGGACGAGAATTGGTATGGAAGTCCGTCGTACACGGCTGTGGCATCGACAACAACTGACTGCACTTCGGTGTATTTGCGGTCGCGAGTGTAGCTGATGTCGAAGTTTGCAAGGATAGGGAATTTCCTCCAATTGGCATCGCGCACATTCAGATTGTGTACTGTGCCCTCGTAGCGTTCGAGTGTGCGCGAAACGGTGGATACATAGAGTGTTGCCTCGATGATGGAAGCCTTGATGCTTGGCTTAGGAGTGAAATGGATTTTGTAGTGGGTCGGTTTTCCTGTGGTTGGACTGGAGAGCGTTTCGTAGCTGATGTCGTAGAAGTCCTTGTATCTATTGCTGAGCGGACCAATGACTTTGTCAGATTGCCCTCTTACAGGCAGTTCGGAGAGGAACTGGAAATTGTTGACATTGGTATAAACGCCCATGGAGTCGTGGTCCACATAGGCGTACCGTCCGTTGACGATGCCGAGGTTGCGGATGGAGTAGTTGGAATTGGCGTTGAAGAAAGCCTCGGTGTATTCCGTGCAGTTGTCCAGTACGCTGGTGGTCTGACGATAGTAGAAACGGGAACTCTTGTTTTTCTTTGATTTGAATTCCTTGTCGTAGTTGGCAATGAGCTGGCGGATGATGTGGTCAACAGGTTCTACCACCACTTCGCTCAGCATGTTCTCGGCAGGACTGAGGGCAAGGACAGGCATGATGGAATCGGAGGCAAGGGTGAGTTCACTGGCTGACACGGCAAGCGTTTCGTAGCCAACGAAGGAAATGCGGATTTGGTCGCTGCGGCGTGCATTGACAACAAACTGTCCGTCGAGGTTGGTCATGGTTCCGTTGTCAGCATCCACATAGACGTGTGCATGAGGAATGCGCTCGCGAGTGTTCTTGTCAATCACGACGGCCTGCACATTGACAGGTTGGTTGGCATCAGGCGAGCCAGGGGTATTTGCTCCCTCTTTTTCCTCTTGTTCATCAGCCTTGATTTCCTCCAGCTTGTAGGCGGCGTGAGTCTTGTCGTAGGCAATGAATCCTCCCGCGTCGCCAATACCTTCGGCAGAGACATAGATGTGCTTGCAAGAGGAGTTGTTGAAGAATTCCACGGTGGCACGTCCCGTCACGTCGGTTTGCAGATTTGGAGCCCAATAGAGTGTTCGGCGGAAGTCTTCCATCGAAGGCAGATTGGTGTAGTCATCCATCTCAAACTTCGACGGAATGCTGTAGCCGTAGAAATGAGTGGAGCGTCTGCCCTTCTTGCTCTCGGTGGAGAAGGAAGGATATGGGAATATCCAGATTCGATAGTCGCTGCTTGATGGATTGTGGCTGATGTATATGGATTTTACTTCATCGAGAAAAATTGGAGGGGAATAAACTTCACGAGGACTTTCGCCTTCATGGACAGGGGTTGGAACCGACATGTAATTACCAATGATTGGGTGAATAGGTTTGTCGTTGTAGTAAACATTTTGAATTAAACGTTTACCATCAACGTATTGATAGAGGAGATGACCTTCAGAGTCAGTCTTATTAATATCTTTGACTTTGAACAAAGGATTGACTCTCTCCAGGTATTGTTCAATGACAGGAACGATTTCACCACGGTCCAACATGCCCTGGGAGATATCTTCTGCATCATAGTAGATTTGTGCATAGAGGCGTGCATTGTCTTCGCCATACCAGCCGATGCCAGGGTCGGTCCAGTAGCTCTTTTTGGATTTCACCTTGACGGTCTTGGTGAGGAACTCACGCTTTCCCACCTGTATGCGGTAAGGTTTATTTTTTTCTTCCTCATCATCATCCGTGGAGACGGTGCGTTTGACTTCGAAGAGATTCGGCTGCGGCACATCGATTCGCTGCGATTCTTCCTTCATGATGGTTCGTAAGGATGGGCGGAACTGTCGGTCGATGGTGATGGTGAAGGTTTTCGGCTCTCCCTCGATGCGTGATAATAGGTCCATGTTGTAGTAGCCATACAAGTCGTCGTTGATGCGGAAAGCATAATTGCCTAAGGAGTCAGTGAAGGCCTTTCCCTTGAGGCTCTTCTGCTGTTCGAAATTCCAAAGTGTGGCACTGATTAGAACGCTATCGATGGGATGGTTCCTTAACCAAATGCTTTGTGAATTGCCAATTCGTCCATAGACATACTGCTTGTCCTCGATGATTTGATGCTTACCCGACATCGGTTTGGGGTCGGTCATCTGTTCCCATGCGTATCGTCGCCATCCTTGTACGAGCATGAGCGTGTCGGCAGCCATGCGGTGCACGCGGTCATCCTTCTCGAAATAGTATTCGGGATGTGCTATGTAGCCTCGGATGTCACTGCCGAGCAGCATGTAAGTGCGGATGTCGCCCGACTTTCCGTTGTTGAGTGTACCTGCAAGGAGAGATGGGCATTGGCTACGGTGTTGAGTTGGAGTTTAACTTTGCCGCATGGCTTTAGCACGGAGTCGGAATCAACAATGATGGTGATGTTGTTCTCTTCGGTGAAGAGAGGGCAGATGAAGAAGCGTCGCTCGGCTTGGATGTGTCCGTCGGCAGTGAAGACTGTGAGTTGGTTGACGCCAGGCTTCATCTCAGCGCGTCGCCAGGCCAGACTCATGTTTGGTTCAGCCGTGATGGTGTCAGCAAAGACGATGTTTCCTTCGTTCATGATGACGTAGCCCAGCTTTCTGCCGACCAATGCCGGTGAGCATTGCAGTAGTGTGGAGATTTCGGCATCGTCGAGTGTGTTCATGCGCACCACGCAGCCTTCGTCATTCACTGTAGGCAGTTCGAATTCATGCTTCTTGCGGTTGGTGTCGGTGATGATTAACTGTAAGTCGTCGGTCTGTGGGATGATTTCGAAGATGCCACGTCCGTTCTTGCCCGTTGGGGTGATGGCAAGCACTTCGCCATTTTTGTCCATCACCATGCCAACCACTTTCTGATGTTCGAGTGTCTTGCGGTCGATAACTTCGAAGGCCACTCGGCTGCGCATACCCTTCACCAAGTCGCCTCCTTCGGGATAGAAGTTGACGACGAAGTCATGGGCTTTGCGTCCCTTCTTTCCCTGTCCTTCGAGGTTTCCCAAGGTGTCCACATTAAATTCGCGATCAGGCAGACGGTAACGGTAGCTGAGGGTGTCGATGGCAGGGTAAGAATAGTCGCCTTCCGCTTGGGGTTCTTTAAAAATAGGAAATACGCGCGAGAAGATGCCCGACAGATAGCTGGTGTCTTTGTTCTTCTTGTCCATTTTAAGCCAACTATTGGAGGTGACAACTTTCTTGTCGAGTCCCTTTGCGCTGTCCTTATCCACGGCACCACCCTTTGCCCAGTTGGTCATGTAGCGCGTGTAGGCTCTCACTTCGTAGAAGCCTGTGACGAAAATCATGCTGTCGAGCTTGATGTCGCCATAGCCCAAACCATCCACGATTTTGATGTTTCGTTTCTCTATGATGTTACCGCTTGGGTCAAGCAGTTCCACATAGACTATCTTGCTGAGGTCGCTAAGCCGACCGTTATCGGCACGAACCACATAGACCTGAAACCACATGGTTTCGCCCTTGAAGTAGCCCGTGTTGTCGAAATGAAGATACACTTTCTCCTGTGGAAAGAGTTCGTTGAAGCGCATGGCTCGCTTCATGTAGGAGAAAATACTGTCGTCGGGGTTGGAATACAACGATGTCGTTGCATTTCCACTTGCTGCCTTCAACAAAAGTAGGCAGACGAGAAGAATCTGTTTTAAAAATAAACGTTTCATAGTTAATGGTGTTTAGTTAGGTTAAAAAAAAAGATAAGGTTGAAAAGGTGTAATAGGATCATCGGATGATAAAGAAAGAACAGGCAACCCATTGCGGGCTACCTGTTCTTTGTATGTAGGTGTTAGTCCTTGAGCTTAGCCCAAATGAATTCACGGTTGAGGCGAGCGATGTTGGCGATGGTTTCGCACTTAGGGCACACAGCTTCGCAAGCACGAGTGTTGGTGCAGTTGCCAAAGCCGAGTTCGTCCATCTTTGCCACCATGGCCTTCGCACGCTTAGCTGCTTCTGGTTTGCCTTGAGGAAGGAGAGCGAGCTGGCTGACCTTCGAGCTCACGAAGAGCATAGCCGAACCGTTCTTGCAGGCTGCTACGCAAGCACCGCAACCGATGCAGCTGGCGCAGTCCATAGCCTCGTCGGCATCCTGCTTAGGAATGAGGATGGCGTTGGCATCCTGAGGTGCACCTGTGCGAACAGATACATAACCACCTGCCTGCATAATCTTGTCGAATGCTGTGCGGTCAACCATACAGTCCTTAATAACAGGGAAACCTGCTGAGCGCCAAGGTTCCACAGTAATCACGTCGCCATCCTTGAAGCGGCGCATGTAGAGCTGACAAGTGGTAGCACCGCGCTCGGTCTTGCCGTGTGGAGTACCGTTGATGTAGAGCGAGCACATACCGCAAATACCCTCGCGGCAGTCGTGGTCGAAGACGAAAGGCTCCTTGCCTTCTTCAACGAGCTCCTCGTTGAGGATGTCGAGCATTTCGAGGAAGGAAGTGTCGCCAGGGATATCCTTCATCTGACGGCTTTCGAAGTGACCCTTGTCCTTAGGACCATTCTGCTTCCAATATTTAATGGTGAATGATATATTCTTGTCCATGTTTTTTAAGTTTTTGAGTTTTTAAGTTTTTGAGTTTTTGAGTTTTAGCTGAGAAGTGTAACTTCGTTAAACTTTAAACTTTAAACTTTAAAAAACTTTTTATTAATTCTTGTAATTACGTGTCTGAACCTTGATAGCTTCGTATTCGAGTGGTTCCTTGATGAGTTCTGGAGCCACATCGTCGGAGCCTTGATACTTCCAGCAACCTACGTAGAAGTAGTTTTGGTCGTCGCGCTTAGCTTCACCTTCCTCAGTCTGATATTCCTCGCGGAAGTGACCACCGCATGATTCGTTGCGGCTGAGGGCGTCGTAAGCGATGAGCTTACCCATCGTGATGAAGTCGTCGAGGTGGATGGCCTTGTCGAGCTCGATGTTGAGACCTTCGCGAGAACCAGGGATGAAGAGGTTGGTGTCGAATTCCTTGCGGAGTGCATCAATCTTCTTGATACCTGTCTCAAGACCTTCCTTTGTACGACCCATGCCGATGTATTCCCAGCAGATGAGACCGAGTTCCTTGTGGATGGAGTCAACAGAGCGCTTGCCCTTGATGTTCATGAGCTTCTGGATGCGCTTTTCTGTAGCTGCCTCCACTTCTGCGAACTCTGGAGCATCGGTAGAGATGCGAGGCCAGATAGCTTGGTCGGCAAGGTAGTTCTGGATGGTATAAGGAAGAACAAAATATCCGTCGGCAAGACCCTGCATGAGTGCGCTGGCACCGAGGCGGTTAGCACCGTGGTCGGAGAAGTTGCACTCGCCAATAGCGAAGAGTCCAGGGATGGAAGTCTGGAGTTCGTAGTCAACCCAAATACCACCCATTGTGTAGTGGATTGCAGGGAAGATCATCATTGGGTTGTAATATTTCACGCCGTTGATTTCGCGAGCCACTTCGCCTGGGTTCACGTCGGTGATTTCCTCATACATGTCGAAGAGGTTGCCATAGCGCTGAAGCACTACGTCGAGGCCCAAACGCTCGATGGATTCGGAGAAATCGAGGAATACGGCAAGACCTGTGTTGTTCACACCGAAGCCCTTGTCGCAACGCTCCTTGGCTGCACGACTGGCAACGTCGCGAGGCACGAGGTTACCGAATGCAGGATAGCGGCGCTCCAAGTAGTAGTCGCGATCCTCTTCAGGAATATCGCTACCCTTGATTTGACCTGCCTGCAGTTTCTTGGCGTCTTCCAACTTCTTTGGTACCCAGATACGACCATCGTTACGAAGCGACTCTGACATCAGTGTGAGCTTCGACTGCTTGTCGCCGTGAACTGGAATACAAGTTGGGTGAATCTGCACGTAGCAAGGATTTGCAAAGTAAGCACCCTTGCGGTAGCACGACATAGCTGCTGTGACGTTGCAACCCATTGCGTTCGTCGAGAGGAAGTAAGTGTTTCCGTAACCACCAGTTGCAATCACAACGGCATTGGCAGAGAAGCGCTCAAGCTTACCAGTTACGAGGTTCTTGGCAATGATACCGCGAGCGCGACCGTCGATAATCACCACGTCGAGCATTTCGTAACGAGTATAGAGCTTCACCTTCTTCGCATTCACCTGTGCAGAGAGTGCAGAGTAAGCACCGAGGAGGAGCTGCTGACCCGTCTGTCCTTTGGCATAGAATGTACGGCTTACTTGAGCACCACCGAATGAACGGTTAGCGAGTGTGCCACCATATTCACGAGCAAAAGGAACGCCCTGTGCAACGCACTGGTCGATGATATTGTTCGACACTTCCGCAAGGCGATAAACGTTGGCTTCGCGAGCACGGTAGTCACCACCCTTCACAGTGTCGTAGAAAAGACGATAAACAGAGTCACCATCGTTCTGGTAGTTCTTGGCAGCATTGATACCGCCCTGAGCAGCGATGGAGTGAGCACGGCGAGGAGAGTCCTGGATGCAGAAGTTGAGCACGTTGAAGCCCATTTCGCCGAGAGAAGCTGCAGCAGAAGCACCGGCAAGACCAGTACCAACGACAATCACGTCGAGCTTCAGCTTGTTCTTTGGGTTAACCAAGCGCTGGTGAGCCTTATAGTTGGTCCATTTCTCAGCAACTGGTCCCTCAGGTATTTTTGAATCTATTTTTACCATAGTAGAGATTACATTTTAAAAAGATTAGTAAAAATTAGTGACCAGCACATTCAGGCATTCCGCCACACATTTCTTCAGCACCACCACAGCAAGCACCGCCACAAGCATCTTGGAGCGATGGAGCCAGGCCTGTTGCAAAACCTATAATAACTGCAAGGAACATGAGCATCAGCAGAGTCACGTAGATGATGCCGATGACGCGCCAGCGATTGAACCAGATGTGTCCGCTCCAGCCAATGGTCTGAATTGCCGACCAGAAACCATGAACGAGGTGGAACCAAAGTGCAATAATCCAGATGATGTAGAGCACTACATAGACAGGATTAGTGAACGTGTTGACAATCTTGCCAAAACCGTCAGCAGGAGCTGAGTCGTAGTGAATGCTTGGGAAGAGCTCCGCAAACATCATGTTGTACCAGAAATTGAAAAGGTGCAGCAGAATACCCAACAGAATGATGATACCCAGAACGAGCATGTTCTGAGAAGCCCATTCCACCTTGCCAGGCTTTTCTGTCACTTCGTAGCGGTTGTTGCCACGAGCCTTACGGTTTTGGATTGTCAGCCAGAAAGCGTACACGATGTGAATCAATGCCAAGGCAGCCAAACCGATGGTTGCTACCACAGCATACCAGTTGGCACCGAGGAATTCACAAATCATGTTGTACCCTTTGGCTGAGAAGAGAGCCACAACGTTCATGCATCCATGAAACGTCAGGAAGAGAATCAGAGCCATGCCGGTTACCGACATCACTACTTTTCTTCCGATTGAAGAGTTACATAACCACATAAAAATTGATTTGTTTAATAAATTAATATAAGATTTTTTATTCTTGATTTCTCGCGAAAAAATCCCTCAAAACGTTAGGATTAGTTGATGGCCATGCTGTGCATTCACCCATGAAAACACGGGGACACACAACTATAACTTTGCAAAAATAATTTTTTTTAACCAAACCGACAAGAAAAAGCGTTGAAAAATGTTGTCATAATTTCGTCAGAGGGAAAAAATGCGTAACTTTGCAAGCAAATAATCAACTCAACAAAGCAAACATTTATGAAAAAGTTACTTTTTGCTACATTGTTGGCTCTTTGTGCATCGTTGAGTGCCTGGGCACAAAGTACGAATACCGATTCTTCTGAAACGCATGTGGTGCGCGAATACATGCGTTTCGGCTATTTCAGCTATACCGACATGCTGCGCAATTGTCCTGGCTATGAAATTGCTCAGAAGAAAATTGCCGACCTGCGCAATGTGTATGAAAAGGAACTGAAGCGCAACGAAGAACAATTCTCCAAGCAGTTTGCTGAGTACGTGGAAGGGCAACAGACCTTTCCCGAGAACATCCTGCTGAAGCGACAGAAAGAACTGCAACAGCTGATGGAACAAAGCATGAAGTTCAAGCAGGAAGCCAAGCAACTTCTTCAGGCTTCGGAAGAGGAAGTAATGGCTCCCCTTTATAAGAAACTCGACGATGCTATCTATAAGGTGGGCATGGAGCGAGGCTATGCTTACATTCTCAATACCGACAACAAGGCGTACCCTTTCATCAATGGTGACCAAGGCGAAGATGTGTCTGCTTATATCATTGATGTGCTGAAATAACGTTTAACGTTTAGCGTTTAACGTTTAACGAAGTTTCACTTAAAAAAATCCTTTTAAATCCTTTAAATCCCTGATTCACTTCTCTCTCAGATGTCTTCTCCCATTGGCATATTCGATTCCGGTTATGGCGGACTGACCATCCTCGACGGTATCCGCTCACGCCTTCCCCAATACGATTACATTTATTTGGGCGACAATGCGCGTGCTCCATACGGAACACGTTCTTTCGATGTGGTCTATGAATTCACGCTGCAAGCCGTGAAAAAGCTTTTCGAGATGGGTTGCCCACTCATCATCCTCGGATGCAACACAGCCTCTGCCAAGGCACTGCGTTCCATCCAGCAATACTATTTGCCCGACAATGCCCCCGACCGCCGTGTGCTTGGCGTCATCATTCCCACAGCCGAAGTGGTGGGCGACATTTCGCGTAATCACCACATCGGTGTGCTCGCTACGGAAGGCACCATCAAGAGCGAAAGCTACAAGCTCGAAATCGAGAAACTTCACCCAGGTTTCAGCGTCACAGGACTGGCCTGTCCGATGTGGGTTTCTCTCGTTGAAAACGGCGAATTTGACAAACCTGGTGCCGATTATTTCGTGAAGGACAGCATCGACAAGCTCATGGCAAAAGACCCACTCATCGACACCGTCATTTTGGGTTGTACCCACTATCCTTTGCTCCTCGACAAAATCATGCTCTACATCCCCGCAGGTGTCACCGTCATTCCTCAAGGCAAGTACATCGCAGCCAGTCTTGAGAACTATCTTTTCCGTCATCCCGAAATGCAGCAACGCCTGTCGCAAGGCGGCACTTGCCATTACTACACCACCGAGTCTCCAACAAAATTCAGCGAGTCAGCAAGCATTTTCCTCAGCCAGCAAATCGAAGTGGAGCACGTCACGCTCTAACCCTCGTTTTGTTTGCCCCACATCTTCACTTTTCTTGAAACATCTCTTCGGTTTAACTGAAACAATCTTTCGCCTTAACTGACTCATTTTTTCGTCTTAACTGACCCATTCCTTTGTTTCAACTAGTTGCCCGAACCTTCGCCATCGTTCTGCCGAGCCTTCGCCATCGTTCTGCCGAACCTTCGCGGGGTTAATGTCGAGCCCTCGCTGTTTCAGTAAATCCAAAGGATCGTTTCAGAGAAATCAAAGAAGAAGTTCTCGAAATCCGGAGAATGGGTTTTGATAATCTTCATGCGAATTCAACAACAAACTTTGTAAAAATCATCTGTCTAATAGAAAAAATCAGTATCTTTGTCAGCGTTGAATTGAATTCGATGAAAAAAGAAAAACAGTTATTTGTGATAAAATGATATATTCCTGCGCACAACTAATCAAATATGTTCATGAGGTGGGATTCTTGCCTCTGTTGGATAGTGGCATCCGTGGTTTTTCGGCTGAGGATGTGGTGGATGAGGATTGCCGTTATGTTGTCTTGCCTGATGGTGGATGGGACTGGCCCTTGTGGAAATGGAAAGGACAGGTGGTGACAGATGGCGGTTGCATGTATGGCAAGTTCTTCAGGAAGAAAGCGGGATTTATCAGCAATGAGTGGTGGCCCGATTTCTTCAACTATCGTCGCAGTGTGAGTCCAAAGCCTGCCGAAGGGAGTATTGAGGACACGATTCTCAATGTGCTTCAGATGCATGGGAGTCTTATCACTCGTGAACTGCGTGCTGCCTGTGGATTCACGGGACCGAACATGCGGAGTCGTTTCGATGCCTACATCACGCGCTTGCAGATGGGGTGCTACATCGTGACGGAGGATTTTGTCTATCCTACTGATAAACACGGAAAGGAGTATGGATGGGGGTGGTCGTTGCTTACGACACCCGAAGAGCTCTATGGGCGCGAGGCTTGCGTGTGTGAGCGTACACCTATGGAGTCGCGTCAGCGCATCTTAGCACATCTGCGCAGCGTCCTTCCTAATGCTACGGAGCAACAAATAGTACGTCTTATCTGACGTTATTAAAATACCAGAAAAAAACGCAATAATTATGATTACTGTTCCAACATTCGATGTTTTGGCCAAGTTGGCAGAGTATTTCATGGCTGTTCCTTACAATGTGACGCCTCAAGGTCTCTATACAGCCAGTTCTCTATATGAGCGCTTGTTGAATAACGATTCCGTGCCTATTGGTGAGTGCTACGACCAGAAGGTGTATGAATACTATCTGAGCATGGGAAAACGTGCTACTTTAGAACGGGAAATGCTGGGACGTTCGTTGCACGATTATGCCATAGGCAAGGCACTCGACAAGTACTTGGCTCAGTACGACCGCCTGAAGGTGGTAGGTGTGATGGGGGGACATGGGATGTTGCGAACGGAATCCACTTATCGTGAAATTGTTCTGATGAGCAAGGAACTCACCGAACGCTTTTCGCTGATGGTGACGGGTGGCGGTCCTGGTGCTATGGAAGCTACGCACTTGGGGGCTTGGATGGCAGGAAGAACATTGGAGGAGGTGGATGAGGCGTTGGAAATGCTGAAGGTGGCTCCTTCGTTCAGGGACGAGGAGTGGTTGCGTACGGCATTCCAGGTGATGCGACGTTTTCCGCAGAACATTTTCCGCAGTTTGGGTTTGCCTACTTGGCTCTATGGCCACGAACCTTCCACACCATTTGCCACGGACATTGCCAAATTCTTCGACAACAGTATTCGCGAGGATTCCATTCTAACTATCGCTTTCGGAGGAATCGTCTTCACGCCAGGCAGTGCTGGCACTATGCAGGAGGTGTTCCAGGAGGCAGTGCAGAACCACTATCTGAGTTTTGGTCTGGCATCACCAATGATTTTCTTCGGACGACGCTTCTGGGATGAGGAAATGCCGGTCTATCCTTTCTTGGAGGATTTGGAGGAGAAAGGAAAATACAAGAACCTGAATTTGGTGCTGGTTGACACGGGGCACGATGCTGTGCAGGAATTGCTCAGCTTCAGAAATAGGGAAGGGGAAAATTGATTGTGTGTTACTTGCGCAGGCGTTCCATGAAGTCTTTCAGGATGGCTTCGCGCTCTTCGGTTGTGGTTTGCGGAAAATGTTCGGCAAGGACTTCCTTGAAGGCTTGCTCAGCCTTCGCACGCATTTGTGCCTTGCCTGCACGTAAGCCAGTGGAGAGGTCGGTCTTGGGGAGAAGTTGTCGGTTGAAATTGCCGTCGCTCATGGAGGGGGATGAAAAATGAATAATGTAGAATTAGTAGGACACTTGGCAAGGGATGCCGAGCGATTGCACTCGGTCGCCGATGTTGTCGAGTTCGGCAGGAGTGGCTTTCTCAAGGAATGGTGACGGCGTGGTGCGGTCGATGGTGTAAATCATCACTTCGGAAGGACGTATGCGCTGGATGGCTTCGAGCCAAGGAAGGACGAATTCATCGGAAATATTCGATACATCCTTGCCCTTGTGGGTACCCTTCAGAAACATGGTTTGCACGATGCACTTGCCCTGAAATTCTGCCATACGAGAAACGATTTTCTCCACGTTGTACTGCGTGGAGATAGGTCTATCAACCATTCGGATGTAGGCAGGGTTGATGGTGTCGATTTTGAGGATGTTGTTATCTACTTTGAGGAGTGCGTCGAACACGTCCTGACGGAAAATGCGAGTGGCATTGCTGAGCACACTGATTTTCGCTTCTGGAAAATACTCGTTGCGCAACAGGATGACATCGTCGATGATGTCGGCAAAGCGTGGGTGCATGGTGGGCTCGCCATTGCCGGCGAAGGTGATGACATCGGGTTCTGGTCCCTTCTCCTTCATTTCCTGTAGCTTGGCCTGGAGGGCTTGGCGCACGGAGGTGCGAGTGGGAAACTTCTGATGAGGCGGAAAGCTCTTGTTGTAGCCACATTCACAGTAGATGCAGTCGAAGGAACATACCTTTCCATCGCCTGGCAGGAGGTTCACACCGAGCGACACGCCGAGTCGGCGACTGTGGATAGGACCAAAGATAGGGCTTGGGAAGATGATGCCTCGCTTCCCTTCGGTCTCCGACGAATAGACGATGGTGCCGTCTTGCCGCTGTGTTCCTTTGTTTTCTTCGTCTTTGCTCATATCAGGATTTCCTTTTCTTTTTGTTTTTGTGACCACTGGTTTGATGAAAAATAGGTGGTTACGTATAAAAACCAAGACATCGGTTCATCACGAACCGATGCCTCCCTATTTTTAACCTAAACCTTAACTATGAAAAAATCTAATTTTTTCGTATGCAAAATTGCAAATAAAGTTTTTTATATCCAAATTTTATTCAAGTTTTTTTTCAATTATTTTTTTCTTTGCTAAAATAATCGTTGTTTTTTACGTTTTTAGCGCAGATTTGCTGTTCGGATTTGTCATATTTCCGCTTTCTTTGCATTTTTGCAGTAAGGTGGGTTGCGTTCTTATCGAATCAGCTTCACGGTCTTGCTTCCTTTCTTCTGAAGGAAAATGCCATGACCGAGCTTCGGTTCGCTGATGCGGATGCCATCGAGGGTGTAATATTCGCTCTTGGCATGAGCATCGTCGGTGTGGAGTGTGGCAATGCCATTGGCCAAGCCTGAGAGTGAGACGTCTGCCGTGTTTGTCACGTCGATGTTGTCGATGGTGGAGTTTTCATCCTCCATGTGATTTCATCGCCGAAGTCAGCCGTTGCCACGTAACGAAGCACATGGTTGTGAACATAGTCATCATGCATGGCGTAAGGGCAATCCTGCGGACCTAACAAGTTGTCCTCGGTGAGGTAGAGCGTCACAGCGCCGTTCTGGAAAATCTTGTTGAAATCGCCTGTGCGGGTTCCGCTTACCTCGATGGTTATCTTTCCTGATTTCTCGTCGTAAGACGTTGGCTTCACGGTGAGCGAGCAGAAAGCAGGTGAGAGTGAGTTGATGTAGTTCACGATTTCGTTCACATAGCCCGAGTAACCCACCAAGTTGAACGTCAGCGGCAGGTCGATGGTTTCGTAGCCAGGCATCATGAAGCGGTTGACGAGCATGGTTGGAACCATGTTGAGGCCGTAGGACATGGCGTAGTTGATGGCTACGGGCAGTGCGTTCTGGTCGGCAAATTCTTCGCCGAAGAAATCGCCATGGATGAACACGGGAGCGATGTCGGAACGTGTGGACATCATGCGCTCAAGGATTTCCGTTTCGAGCGAGTCTGTCTGGCTATACTGATTGCAGAACACTTCCATCAGAATCTTGTTGCGAGTGGCGCCGTTGCTGTAGATGGCAAAGGCGGAAGCCACTGCATCGTCGTCGGTGGAGCCTTCGCTCATGGCTGTGCCATCGGCAGTGCCGAGTGCGCGGAGCACTAAAGAGTGCTGTCCCGTTTCGAGTCCGAATTCCGACAGTTTGATGCCTTGCTTGAGTGCAGATGATTGGCCTGTGATGGTCTCATTGATGGCGAGTTGGAAACTCTTGGTGGCATCGCCGTCGAACACACCTTGCAGAAGGAGTGAAGGAATGTCCTTGATGCCCGAGCTTGAAAACTCCACATAGAAATAGAGCGAATCGTTTTCCGAAGTCTTGTAGTAGCGACCGTCGGTAGAGAAGTTGGACAGCGTCACGTCGTAGTCGGGCAGGTTGCCTTCCACCACAATCTGGATGGCGAGCGTGCCATAGCCCGATGTGCCATCGTACCAATAACCGTTGGATTCATAAAGGAAACCATAGACGGAACTAACGTCGGTGGTGCAGATGGAGCCTTGGTTGTCTGCCATGTCAACGGTTGCACCCATGTAGAAATCCGCTTCGTTACCTGTAATCGTGTAAGGCTTCGAGAAACTGATTTCGTTCCAGCCTTCCTCAAACGTAGAGGATTGACCTGCGGCGAGATTCACAACGGGTGTGGCACTTGGGTCTTCGGAAATCCATCCTTCGACGGAGGCGATGGAAGTAGTATTTGCCAATCCGATGCGCACTCCTGTAATCTTGCAGCCCGCGTATTTCTTCAGGAGGTCAACGGGGTACTGGGCGCACACTCTCGTGCTGCCAGCTCCGAGGGCAAGCGAGTAGGCGAGGGGCGTGGCATCGGTGACGTTGCCCACGTGGAGTTGACTTGCCTTGTGTACTGAGGAAATGGACTTTTTTCCGCTTGTTGTTGATGGACTCAGCTGAGCTTCCTGCTTGGTGAAGAGTTGTTGGGAAGCCATGCTTGGCACAAGCTGTATCTGTGCCTTTCTGCTGTTTGCTATGCTCGACTGAGCAGAGACAGTTGTGGCGGCAGATAGTGCCGCCACAACCATCAGAGATTTGAATATTTTCATCAATAATTATTTTTTGTATTTATACGTAGAGTTTATGGAATGTGTTGAAGAATAATTACCAAAGTCCTTCTTTGTTCCAAGAATCATTCGACTTCGTTGCAAATTCTCCATTATATTCTTCTTCCGATGCAGTTGTGGTAAATCCGTTGCTTGCTGGCTCGAAGTAAGTTTGCAATGACGGACATATCACTTCGGAGTTTGGCTTAATATATTCTTTTTTCATAAACTTATCGTTTTTATGCTATTACCAAAGTCCGCTCTCGCTCCACTTCTCATCATCTGCATCATTCGACTTAGTGCCGAAATCACCATTATACTCACCGTCAGCAACAGTAGTTTTCAATGGAGAACCTTCTTGCATAAAAGTCTGCAATGATGAGAGCTTTACCTTGGTGGTTGGTTTAATATATTCTTTTTTCATATTTTCTTCTGTTTGTACGGTGATTGGGAATGGAATCCCAACCACCGAAAACTAAAATGAAATGATAAATTCTTACTTAACAAGAATCTTTTGTCCGTTCATAATGTAAACCTGTCCCTTCACGAGGTTCTTCACCTTGTTTCCGTTGAGGTCGTAGATAGCACCATTCTCAGGAGTTGCAACGAACTGACGAATACCTGTTGCATCGTCAACAAATGTGAAGCTGAAGCTCTTTACTTCTCCGCTTGGGATTTCGAAGTAGCCACGATAACCCTTCAAAGTAGCACTTGCACCACCCTTCATGATTGTTGGAACGTCATTGGTATTAGGAACTACACCATACTTGCCTGCCATGTTTGGAGCAGCAACAGGAGCGTAAGTACCTTGGAGAGTCACTCCACCATAGTTGTCACTCAATGCTGTTGCTGCTGTGATGTTGATGTTTTCCAACTTGTAACCATCAGTAGCTACCTGAGCATTCTCTGTAAATACCAAATAAGGATAGCCAGCTGCATAGAAAGATGGTTTGTAGAAAGTAAATTCTCCATCATTATAGCCCTTGAACTCGTATGCCTTCCATCCTTCGCCAAAGATTTGATTCAAGATATCTTCTGTGAGTGCGAATGGTACGCAGATTGTGTTCCAACCGTTCTTTGGAGTGTACTTCAGAACGAGAGCGTCAACAGTGCCTGTTGCGATTTCGCTTGCAGCTGTTTCATCAAGAACTGGAGCAGCAACAATTTCAACAGCTTTCTTTTCAGAAGTGAGTTCGATGTCATCATTTGTTACAGTGAAGTAAGCATCACCACTGATTGCTTCTTCTGGAGTAAATGTAACAGTGAAGGTCTTTGTTCCGTTTGCATTAACAGTTTCAACAACAGCTTCACCATATTGTGTTTCACCAATGAAGAATATAGCAGTCAACTCTTCAGACTTACCAGCCTGTTCCTTTACAGTTACGCTTGCTGTATATTCAGCGAACTGGGTACCTGTTGCAGGAATTGTAGTTGCAGTGATAGCAGCTTCGTGAGCAGGCAAATCGAGTTTGAAGCCTACAAGGTTGTCAATATAAACCCAACCTGTAAAGCGGAGATAGAAGTTGCTTGTCGTAGTAGGAGCAGCAATCGTTTGTGTGCCATCTTGTGTGAAAGTTGCAACAGTCTCCCATGTTTCACGATCTGTAGAATACTCAACAGTAAGAGGGTAAGAAGAACCTGAACCACCAAGTTCGAATGTCAATTCTTGGCCTTCAGTTGCAATCAAGCGAGGGGTAATCAAAGTTGCTGTCTGAGAACTTGCACCAGCCATCTGGGTTCCATTACCTCCAAGGAATGCACTTGGAGTAGAAACTGTCCAACCATTAGCAATCCATCTTGCAGGAACAGTACCTCCCTCGAAGTCCTCTTCCCAAACATTAGGGTCGGAAGTTGTAGCAGTTGCATTGATTACAACAGCAGCAGCCTCATCGTATGAAGGAACTACACTAATAGTAGCACTCTTTTCACCATAATTCTCATCGAATACAAGGATGACGTCAAATGTCATGCTTTCTCCAGCACCAAGACTGAACTCGCTCTCTGAAACAGTGAATTGTGTTTCATCAGAAGAAGTGATAGTTCCTGTCAAAGTGCCTGTGCCGCTATTTGTAATAGTATAAGTCTTGCTATCTGAAGCCTTCACCTTGCCAAAAGCTGCATCTGTTGTAGGATCAACAGTCAATACAGGAGCATTCTGGTCATAGTTGAATCCTGCCAAGTCATCAATGTAGAAATAATAACCAACAAATTGCAGTTTATTTACTTCAGCAGGAATGTCTGTCAATTCAACAGTTGTATATGTGTTAGCATTGAAACCTGTAACATCTTTGCTATAAGACCAATTAGAACCGCCATCTGTTGAACCTTTTACTGTAAGTGTACCATAAGAAGATCTAAGCATACCTCTAATAGAAAGAACACTACCTTCTGCAAATTCAATTGCTGGAGTCTCCATTGTATTAGATGAACCATAATAGAAATCAGCAACATCATTAGATATAGAAGTGTTTCCTGCTATTGTCCAACCCTGTGGAAGAGCAGAGAAATCTACATGCTCAACTCCATCAGCATAAACATATCCACTTACAGGAATGTTAAATGACTGAACATCTACTGCATCACTTGTAACAACGACATTGCCAGCCTTAATTCCAACAGTAGCTGTATTCAATGAAACAGTAAAGCTTTCGGTTGCACCAGCTTCTACAGTAAATGTAGATGGATTAACAGCATACCCTTCAGGAGCAGCAATAGTTACATTCATAGTAATATTACCATTGTTTGTTACTGCATAAGACTTTTCGCTTGTACCATCTATAGCATTGAAGCCGAAATCTTGTGCAGAACCATCGTTGTCAATGGCAAAACGAGCTCCTGCCAAACGAACATTAACAGTAGCTGATGACGCAAATTGCTTGTCTGTCATATTCTCTTTCACATAGAAAGTAATATCACCATCAGCCGTTGCTGTACCCTTATAAGTCAAAGTGATTTCAGTAGAACCATCTTTAGCAAGTTCAATAGCATCAGATGTAGCAATCACATTCTTATTTGCATCAAGCAAACTAACGGTAGCATTGTCCTCTGCTGTCAGAGCTACGTTACCTTTATTTTCAACAGTTACAGTGAAAGAAGCTGTGTACTTACCTTCTGTATCTGTATTCAAATTAGTTTCATCAGCTGCAAATGCAGAAATACCAATGGCTTTCTTTTCTGCTCCATCTTCATAAGCTTCTGCAACGAAATCATCTATAGCTGCATTGTTTAATTGGAAAGCAAGACGCGTTCCTTCTGTTAAGTTAAACGTAACCTGTGACCAAGACGTATTAGTATTACTTGATGTGTAAGATTTTGCGGCAGCCGTGATTTCCTCTCCAACACCACTATCACTATACTTAAAAACCTTTACACCGCAAGCTTTTCTTGTTGCACGTGCTCTCACATAAAAAGATACTTCTCCAATAACTGGTGCTGTTACAATATATCCAGCATACGATGTCTGATAGGTATACAATCCTTTTCCTGATTTGGCATAATCACTACCAATCTCATAGGTACCGGCACCATAAGAAAATCCAATTGTAGTCTCTACAGCTTCCCAACCTTCAGGAAGTGCAGTTAAACCATTGAAATTTACAGAGTAGTCTCCTGCTTCCGCATTCGCTTGCCTTACCCCCATCAACGACAGAAGTAACGCGAAAATAAGTGTAATTCTTCTCATACTTAATTGTTTTTAAATTGTTAATATTAAAAGTTGTTTATATTTATTTAATAAGGAGAAGGGATAAGAGGAAGTTTCTGATACTCCTTCTTATCCCGTACAATTTTTTTATTTAACTATCACTTTCTGAGTCTGTCCATCTGAGAGGCGAACAACATAGAGTCCGCGAACAGCTGGGAGCTGAGTGCCGATGTACTGACCATTGAGTGTGTAAATGCCTGTCTTGTGGAGACGGTCGCTGCGCAAGTCGTTGATGGCAGCAGGGATGGCTTCGAATGCATTGGATGCCATGGACTCGCCTTCTTCATAGACAACTGAAACGGAGAATGAATTGATTTCTGCGCCCTGGATGGCAGTCGTGAAATCCATTGTATTGGCCGACAGCGGTTCCTCTGTCAACTTTACGCCGTTGCAATACACGTTGTAACCCTTGATGTGGGCGATGACTGGCTGATAGCTGATGTCGTCGAGGAAGAAGCAGAAACCTGTCTCGCCATCTGTCACGTGCTGAATAGCAAAATACTTAGCACCTTCTGGCAATTCGAACTGGAAGTCGCCTTCCTTGAATCGCTGCTTGGCAACGATGGCGTCGGCATTGAGACGTGTGAAGTTCTCTGGGTTCTTGTCAGTTGTGGAGTAGAGCACATTGAACTGTTCGTCGTAGTGCGTGTAGCTCGAACTGCTTGCATACTGCTTCACTTGCGATGTCCAGCACTTAGCATAGAAGGCAATGGTCTGTGCCTTGCCCGAGAGTTCTGGTGAGATGAGCCAGTTGTCTGCCTTTGCCCAGTCGAAGCCCGACGTGTTGTCGGCTGGCACGGCACCTGCCATGGCGATGAGCATCTGCTTGCCCGACTGACAGTAGTAGGTGCAAGTGTCAGTTTCGTAGTTGTCCTTGTAGATACCAGCCTCAGATGGGTTGAACACTTGGTAGGCAAATGCACTTCCTGCATTAGGATAGATGTACGAACCCATGAAGTCGCGCATGGTGGCAGTGGCTTGAGCATCATCACGCTTCACTGTGGTCCATTCGCCGATGTTGCTGACGATGAATGGAGCATAGCGCTCGAAGTCCTCCGTCACCTTTCGGTTGTCGAGGTTTGGAGCATCCCAAGCGAGAGTGACAACACCGTTTTCCTCCATACCCATGAGGCTTACCGTTGGAAGAATCGATTGCACGACAATCACGTCAGTCGTTGTAGTAGTGTTGTTGGAAGTGTTTTCGTCATTTGCCATCTCCACTGTTGCGTAGAGAGGGAGACGGGTGCCATCGCTCACGTTGGCAACGAAGTCGAGGTCCAAATCAACACTTTCGCCTGGTTGCAGATCCATACCGTTTTCCACAGTAGCTCGAACCACACCGTTGGCATAGAGTTTCACAGTGTAGCCCTTAGCAACATTGGTTCCCAAGTTCTTCACGGTTGCCACAGCAGAAGACAGTTCGTTGGCATTGAGCTGTGAAGGCGTGCTCAGTTTGATGTTCACGTCGAAGTTCTTCTTCACGATGTCGCCTACCACGTACATGCCCACTACGGTTTCCTTGAAAGGGAAGCGAGAGAGCAATGTGGAAGCACCCGTTTCGATGTTCACCTCATAGAGTGCGGTGCCGTAGCGGTTGCCTTCGCGAGAGTGGTCCTTGCCGTCGTTCATCGGTCCTGCCCAGTACATCTTTCCAGTGCGCCAGTCGCAGACAGCCGACTGCATGGTGCGCTGAATGCCGTGACCCACGTCGCCCACATCGGTAAATTCGCCTGTGTTCTTGTCGATGGTGCAGAGCTTTCCGTCGTAAGGAGACGAAGCATAGCCAATGGCATAAATCTTTCCGTTAGGATTGGCTGCCAAGGCGCGGAACTCAGTGGTGAGTGCTCGCTTGCTGATGCGGGTGACAGTCATCGTCTGAAGGTCGAGTGAACCAAAATAGTATTCGCTGAAAGCGTCTTCTCCGCTTCCACTGATGTCGCTATAGATGCAATACACCTTGTCGTCGTTTGCATCGTAAGTAAGGTCGCAGAAATTCAGATTGGCGTTTGTCTTGTAGATTTTCTCTTCGAGCATCGTCCAGTTCGTTGCATCCCACTTTCGCACAACCACCTCTTCTTCGGTGTTGTTCATGTCTGTGTCGTAGTTGTAAGGGTCGTCCTCCGACTGCTTCTCACGACCATAGAAAGTGTAGTAATAACCATCTACATAGATAGCGCCTTGATTGCCATAGAGCGTGGATTTCTGCTCAATCTGCTCATAGTTGGTGTAGGTTTCTTTGGCATCAGTGAACTCCCACAAACCAATGCCGTAAGTGGTCCAATCGCGTGAGCCTGAATAGTTGCTATGTCCATTAATAATGTTTGCTCGGAGTTTCACGCCTTGGGCAGAAACCGAGATAACCATTGCAAACGACATAGCAAAAGCTAAGATTCGTTTTTTTGTCATAAAATGTTGAAAAAATAGTAGTAGTAAAAAATTAAATTCGCTAAGACATTAAAGACTGAAACTAAATCTCCATTTAATCGTCAGATAATAGTCTATTTAGCTAAATCGCCGCAAAATTATGAAAAAAAATTGCATAAAGCAAAGGAATTTTACTTTTTGTGTGAATTCTGCTTATAAATAATGTGCAGAATGAACATTTTTTCGGAACTGTGCCATTAAACTCGATGAAGTGGAGAATTTATTGTAGCGTTTCAAAACAAAAAAGCCAAGAGTCCGCACCAAAGTTTCGCAGACAAGGGAAAAAACTCCAATCCGTGGTTGGGATTGCAGAAACCAAAGTTTGGTTTGTATAATCCGTGGTTCGGATTGTACAAACCGAACCACGGATTGGAGTTTGTTGCCCATCGCTGAAATGTTCTGTGCGAAAGAATGAGATTTTTTGGGGGAATCGTTGACAAAAAATGTATCATGTTGCAGCAAATCCCTGTACTTGATGCAGCATGTTATCAAAATTGTTACTAACTTTGCTCGTCCAAAACGGATTATCCTGATACAAGTTTAACAAAAGACAAAATGAAACACTCCATTTTTCTTCTACTGACATTTTGTTTCCTGTCTGTTCATCCTCTCGCTGCACAGCAGACGAGGAAGCAGAAACTGAGTGCCACGGCACGGAGCATGGCAAAGCAAGGATTTGTGAACGTGCTCGACTACGACTCCACCATCCACGTGAGCCTCATGTACTCGCGTCCCGACAACTTCACGGGGCGTGTGCTCTATACCGACTTGCGCGAAGCCTATCTTCATCCCCTGGCAGCCAAGGCTTTGGCACAGGCACAGAAGGAGTTGAAACGTAGGCATCCCAATCTCAGTCTGATTATTTACGACGCAGGTCGCCCCATGTCGGTGCAGCAGAAGATGTGGAACGTGGTGAAAGGCACATCGAAAAACATCTATGTCAGCAACCCTGCCAACGGTGGCGGTTTGCATAACTACGGTTTTGCTGTCGATATTTCCATCTGCAACGAGCATGGCGACTCCATTCCGATGGGAACTGTTGTGGATTATTTGGGCAAGTTGGCGCATCCTGAATTTGAACCCACTTTCCTGCGTCAGGGCAAGATTTCCAAGCAAGCCGTTGAAAACCGTGAACTCCTGCGCGAGGTGATGGCTGTTGGTGGCTTCAAGGTGCTTCGCACAGAATGGTGGCACTTCAACTTGAAGACACGCAAGCAGGTGAAAGCAGAGAAGAGACCTTACATCAAATAAATCAAGGATTTAAAGGATTAAAAGGATTCTCTTTTATATGAATTTTATCTTTTAAAATCCAACCTTTTCATCTTTATCAACTAAAAATGCTTGAGACAGACAAACTAAAAATCCTTTAAATCCTTCAAATCCTTGATGAAAATGCCAAGTCCTGTGTCTTTCATTGATTTTGTTCGCAAGAATTTGAACTCCGATGTTCGCTCCTTGATGCTGCAAGCACAGCGTTATCCCGATGTGGATATGCGTAAGGCAGTAGTGCAAATCAGTGCGTGGCAAATGGCACAGAAGAAGTTGCCGTTGTGGGCAGCAACCGAAGGAATCATCTTCCCCGAACACCTGTCGATGGAACAATGCTCGTCGCAACAAACGGCAGCCTACAAGGGAGAAATCCTTGTTCGGTGGATGCAGCAGTCGGACTGGTGTCTTTCTTCTGAGCCTCTGAACATTACCGACCTGACGGGTGGCTTCGGTGTGGATGCCACCTGCTTGGCTTTGGCCGCGGGAAAGAGTCAGAAAACTCACCTCACTTTTGTGGAAAGAAACGAGGAACTATGCCTGTTGGCACAAAACAACCTTCCTTTGTTGGGTGTGGAGCACAGCGACGTGATTTGTGCCGACTCGGAAGAAATCCTGAACAAGCTGACCACCCATCAACACCTCATTTACATCGACCCCGCGCGCCGCGATGAGCATGGCGGAAAGACCGTTGCCATCTCCGACTGCACTCCCGATGTCATTCAATTCAACGACCTCCTGCTCGACAAAGCCGATGTGGTGATGCTGAAGCTCTCGCCCATGCTCGATATCGTTGAGGCAGAGCGACAGCTCAAGGGCATTCGGGAAATCCACATTGTGAGTGTGAACGGAGAATGCAAGGAAATCCTATTTGTTCTTCAAAAAACACCGAAAACTTCCGATGGATTCGACCAAAACGAAGCGAAAATGGTTTGCGTCAATCTGCTTGCCAATCTTCCTGCGCAAACCTTCGTTTTCTCCCATTCCATCGAGAGAAGTGCTACCTGCCGCTACACCTCTGAACTGAAACATTATCTCTACGAACCGAATGCTTCGGTGATGAAGGCGATGGCATTCAAATCCGTAGCACAACTGTTCCACGTGGAAAAACTCCATCCAAGCAGCCAACTCTACACCTCCGACACGCTCATTCCCGATTTTCCAGGAAGAATCTTTGAAATCACTGCTTCCTCTCATTTCAATAAGAAGGAACTGAAAAACCTATTGAAAGACATTCAAAAAGCTAACCTTACGGTTCGCAATTTTCCCCTTTCCGTTGCCGAACTTCGCAAACGTCTGAAATTAAATGAGGGAGGAAGCGATTATCTTTTCGCTACCACCCTTGCCGATGATTCCCACGTTCTGATTCTCTGCAAGAAAACTCTTTCCTAAAATTGTTGAAAGGCTTTTCGACAGAATTACAAAAAACAAAAAATAGAAAGAAACTTATGAAAAGATTGATGATGATTTGCCTCGTGGCAATGGGATGCCTGATGGTTCAGGCACAGGACTTCAACGCCTTTTTTAGTAAATGGAAGGACAAGGCTGGCATTGAATATCAGGAAATTACCAACATCCGAGATTCTTTGTTAAGACAGATGAAGGAAAACATGCCTTCTTTTGGTTCTATTCCTGTTCAGTTTGATTTTGATGAGGATTCGGTGAATTGGACTGTAGAAGTACCACAAGATTCAACGAGTCTTCTCAGCAGCTCTGAAGAAGGTTTTATCAATGCGCTCTTTATGGCTTGTCTCAAAGACAAGTCAAGTGTGGTGGGAATCAGAAGCATGACTGCTACAGGGGCGAACATGGACGTTGCCGAGAGTTTTTTGGAAGAACTGAAGAATTTCAAGCTCAGCAATAAGTATGAGGAAATATTTGCCAAAAACACAGAGGAAGGTGTTAGTCGCACTTATATGCGAAGGATTGGGGGATTGTATGAACTCGTACTCCTCAGTACCGTCGATGTAGGATTCACTCAGGTTTACGGCATCAATAGCTCTATCATACACCAGCTGATTAAGTAGTTTATTAGCCTGTGGTGTCAGCTGAGAGTTTCAAGAAGCAGTTCCTTCCTCATAGTGAGGTGATGTATCGTGCAGCCTACCGTCTTCTTGGCAATGCCCAGGATGCAGAGGACATGGTGCAGGAAGCTTTCATTCGCTTGTGGGAAAAACGAGAAACTGCCATGCAAGCTGACAATGCCGAGGCATATTGTGTGGCTTTAACCAAGAATCTCTGCATCGATCGCCTGCGACTGAAACGACTGAACTATGAGAATACTCCACCCGAAAACTTGGACCTGTCCGACGAGTCGAATTTGCTACATAGCATCGAACGGCGTGACCGACTGGAGGTTGCTCAAAAGGCTTTGGACATGTTGCCGAAACGACAGCAGGAAGTGGTAAAGCTCTATGATTTTGAAGGTAGGAGTGTGAAAGAAATACAAGTGGAAACGGGGCTGACCAACGTGAATATCCGTGTGCTGCTCAGCAGGGCACATCAAAAACTCAAAAACCTTTTCAACAATGAAGAATGAACAAGACATACGCATCCCAGAGGGACTGAACCAACGCCTTTCCTCGCTCATCGATGAACTCGATGCACAGGAGCGTAAGCGGAAAAGCATTCGTCTCCGTTGGTGGAGTACGGTTTCCGTGGCTGCTTGCGTAGCACTCGCCATCAGCATCGGAACTCACACACATTCCCAAGACGAAAAGCTGATTGAAGTGAATTCTGTTGAAGAGGCGCAAATACAAACGGAGCGAGCTTTAATGGCTTTTTCACAAGCACTCAACAAAGGACTCAGACAAATTGAAAAGGCGGACGAAACCACCGTTCGTACCAACGAAAGATTTCAAAATTGCATCAAATAATTGAAAAGATATGAAACGATTCCAAATATTCCTCTTTGCGTTCATTCTTTCTGTTTCTGCTTTTGCGCAAAAAGAATTTATTGACAAGTTAGGCAACATTGATGGCGTAACATCTGTCTATGTGTCCAAAACCATGCTGAAACTTCTTCCCCAACTCGATGTGAAGGAGCTGGACTTGAAGAAAATCTCTCAGAAGATGGATGGCGTGCAAATTCTCACCGCAGACAATCTGAATGCTGTCAAAAAATTGAAAACAAGTGCCTTATCCTATCTTCAAAAAAACAAATATGAGCAACTGATAGAAGTGAAAGACGGAAAGGAAAACACAACGATTTATATGAAACAGAAAAGCAAGGATTACTCTTCTTTTGTGCTTCTCAGTGCAGATGGAAATCAATCTGCCTTCACCCTCATTGCTCTCTCTGGTTCTCTCACGTTGGAAGACATTCAAAGCATCAGGTAATTTTTCTCACACAGAACCTATAAACTTTAATGTCACGCAGAAATAACGGAAATTAATATCTGCGTGACATTAAAAAAACTGTGTTCATCTGAGCCATCTGTGGTTGCTCATTTCACCAATTCCTTTATCGTGGTTCCGTTTCTGCGAACCACATAGATGCCTGGTTTCAACGTTTGTTGCGCTGTGCCTACAGGTCGTCCCTGCAAGTCGTAGATGCCGTCAGCGACTCCGCTTTCTGCGGTCACTTTCTCTATGTCGTCCACAGGCACAGGGTCTTCTCCCGTCAGAATTGGCACTAACATCCACTGCCGGTGCGTCGGCATGTCGGTGTCGGCGGTGTATTGCCACATGCAGGCGGTGGTGCCTGGTGCTGTGTTTGCGTTTGACAAGTCCACCACATAGTTTGCATAGCGTGAACTCTCTATCTTGCAGTAAGGGAAATCCACTGTCTCAATCTTGAATTGCTGTTCCCCTGATGTTGCTTTCTGGGCTGTGAGCGAAGAAGACGAAGCAGCACGATGTGAGGTCAATCGCATTCCGTAGCGATTTTCCAATGAATAGCCGTTGCCATTTTTAATGAGTTTCCATCGTTGTCCATCGCCACCGTTGATGTTTTGGATGGCAATGGTTTTGCCGTCTTCTGTGGCGGTCAGAGCACGAGTCATCTCCAAGCGTGGAACGATGAGGTATTCATTGTCCGACGTAGTTTCTTTTACCTTGGTCGGGATGATGAGCGTGGTGATGCTCTGTGCAGGCAACTTCACGGTGAGCACATTGTCCTTGATGTTGTAGTCGCGTGTGATGGCCAGATTTTCACTCTGAGAGGTTCGGTAGGCACGGATAGCTGTCTTTGATGTAATGTCGAAGTGTTCCAGGTCAATTTGATGGACGATAGGACTTCCTTCGTTCAGTACGACCACAACGAGCGTGTCCCTGTCGGGGTTTACGGCTGCCAACGACTGGTTGTTCAGTGTTGTGATGATGTCGTAGCCTCGCTTGATGAATCGACTCACTTGCTGGCGTATATAGAAATTCTTCACTTTCGCGTAGGTTTGCTGGCTGAAATTGCCACGGATGGTACACCACTGGTCGTTGGCTTCCTCCATGTATTGCCAGTCAATCCATGTTTCGGGTTGCAGGTAACGCATGTCGTCGAAAAGTTTCTGAGTCAGGCTTAGATTGCCACCGATGCCATTTCCGCCCGAGCCTACTTCGCTCATCCAGAGCGGGATGTTCTCCTGATGGGCGAGGAAAGCCATGCGCACTCTATCAACATTCGAGCCCGAATAGGTGTGGGTGTTCCACTGCCCAATCAGCGGCAGGGCTTTGGCTTGGCGGAACTGGCGGAATCCTTCCACTGCCAGACCGATGTTGGTTTCGTCGGATGCGGAAATCACCGTGTTCAGTCCCGATTCCTTCAGGATTGTCTTCAGCACCTTGACGAAGGCAATCTGCGACTGGTAGTCGAAGTGACAACCTTCCTGCACGCCGTTGGCAAACCAGAAGTTTGTGACCGACTCGTTGAATGGTTCCAAGGTCTTGAACTCAATGCCATAAGTGTCCTTGTAGTGTTTGCAAACATCAACGAGATAGTGGGCAAATTCCTCATAGTATTCAGGACGGAGATTGTCCTTTCCTCCGTCGGCATTTCCACTCACACATCCGCTGTAGGTCATGTAGTAAGGACAAGAGTTGCTGAATGCCTCGAACACAGCATCAGGACGTTTCTCATGGATTTTCAACAAGATTTTGCGCTGGGCAGCATCGCGGTCCCAGTGGTATTCGTCGCCGCTGAAGTCCTTGAACCCTTCCATCTCGGCACGCAATCCTTTGCCCCCGCCCATGTGGTGAGGTGTGCAGTTCTTGTTTTCAGGGTCGTCGCCACCACCGATGTTATAGCGGAAGTGGGTGTAGTTCAAACCTGTAGGGCTGACCAGCCAAGTGATGATTTCGTCGATTTTTGCATCGCTCCAATGGCCGCACATATTAGCCCACCAGCAGAGCGATACGCCCCATCCGTCGAAATGCTGACGAACCAACGAAGGGCTGACAAGGTACGAAAGGGTGTCAACAGGCAGTGTGCCGTTGACTTTGTCGCTCAGAAACCAGTAGTGCTTCATGTCCGACCCGTTCTTGTCGCTATACACTTTTTGCTCAGGGTCGTTGCTGTCTGTTCCTAAGCAAAGACCGTTGCCTTTGCAGCGAAGGAGCAGGTAGGAGCCCAGCGCAGGTTCAAGGCTGAATTTCGTGTCGTCGCTTGTGGCTTCACTCACAAACGTCGTGTTCCACGCATTCAGTTTCGAAAGATACTGATTGCCGCTACTCGTCTGAATCGTGTAATAGCCTTCGCCGTCGGGTGACAGTGTCATCTTTTGAGGGTTGGCAGCTGTTGCCGATTCCAGATAACCACCGTTGTCGTTTCCTTTTTTCAGGTGGTTGCCACTACTGTGCATCAAGAACACCTGTGTCGGTTCAGTGATTTGTGGCTGAGCCTTGCACACGCCGACTGCCATCAGGCATAAATAAAGGCAGAAAAAGCATTTTCTCATATCTCGTTTGCGTTTATTGAATTTGTGATGCAAAGCTAACGCCTTTTTCAATAAATCGCTTTCTCAAATGATACAAGTATTTTTGTATTTGTATCATTTGTTTCGAGCATGAATTTTTTTATGCTTTTTCTGCCTTCGATTGTTGGCACGAAGAAGAATCTTCGCGATGTTGGCACGAAGAAGAATCTTCGCGAACGGTTCTTCTTTACTTCAAGTCAGTGATGAGGTAGAAGTCCTGGTCGCCGTAGTCCTGGTTCTCACCGCCCATGCCCCAGATGAAAGTGTAGTTGCTGGTGGCAGCAGCCGAGTGGATGGACCATTCTGGCGAGAGCACAGCCTGGTCGCCCTTCATCCAAATGTGGCGAGTCTCTTCGATTTCGCCCATGAAGTGACAAACAGCTTGGTCTTCAGGTACTTCGAAATAGAAGTATGCCTCCATGCGGCGCGAATGAACGTGAGCAGGCATGGTGTTCCACACGCTTCCTGGCTTCAGTTCGGTCATACCCATCTGCAGCTGGCACGAGTCGAGCACCTTCTGCACAATCATGCGGTTGATGACACGGTCGTTCGAACCTTCGAGGCTACCGAGAGCAAGGATGTCGGCATCCTTCTTCGTCACCTTCTTCGTTGGATATTCCTTGTGAGCAGTAGTGGAGTTGATGTAGAACTTTGCAGGCTTCTCAGAGTCAGCACTGACAAACACTACGTCGCGGTCGCCACGACCAATGTAGAGAGCCTCCTTGTAGTCGAGTTCGTAAACCTCGTCACCTACTTTCACGCATCCCTTGCCACCAACATTGAAAATACCCAGCTCGCGGCGAGTGGTGAAATAAGGAGCCTTCAGAGGGTCGATAGCCTCCAGCTTGAGTTCTTCTTTCACGGGTTTTGCTCCACCCACAATCATGCGGTCGTACATGGAATAAACCAAATTCACTTCGTCGTCAGAGAATACCTTCTCAATGAGAAAGTCGCGGCGCAGACGCTTCGTGTCATAGTTCTTTGCGTCCTCTGGATGAGCCGCATAGCGGATTTCATAATTAGTCTTCATCTTGGTTTTTTATGTTTTTTGAAGGTTTTGATAGTCAGTGTTCAAGGGGGGGAGGCTTCTGCCTGTTTCTTAGATAATCTTCTCGAGTTCGTCGATGTTCTTCTGTACGTCGGCATCGGTGAGCTCATAGTTCTGCAAGCCGCCAGCAAAGTACTGGTCGTAAGCAGTCATGTCGATGAGTCCGTGGCCAGAGAGGTTGAAGAGGATGACCTTCTCTTCGCCCGTTTCCTTGCACTTCTGAGCCTCGCGGATGGTAGCAGCGATGGCGTGGCAGGACTCTGGAGCTGGGATGATACCTTCAGCACGAGCGAAGAGTGTACCAGCCTCGAAGGTCTCCAGCTGAGGAATGTCAACGGCACGCATCAAACCGTCCTTCAGCAACTGGCTGACGATGACACCTGCTCCGTGATAGCGCAGACCACCTGCGTGGATGTTAGCTGGACGGAAGTTGTGGCCGAGTGTGAACATAGGGAGCAGTGGCGTGTAACCTGTTTCATCACCGAAGTCGTACTGGAACACACCACGGGTGAGCTTAGGGCAAGATGCTGGTTCAGCAGCTACGAAGTCAATCTTCTTTCCTTCCTTGATGGTGTGGCGCATGAATGGGAATGCGATACCACCGAAGTTGGAACCACCACCGAAGCAAGCAATCACCATGTCTGGATATTCGCCAGCCATCTGCATCTGCTTTTCAGCCTCAAGACCGATAATCGACTGGTGCAAACTAACGTGGCTCAGTACCGAACCGAGTGTGTATTTACAGTTTGGTGTAGTCATGGCCAGTTCGATAGCTTCCGAAATGGCAGTACCGAGCGAACCTTGATGATTTGGATATTTAGTCAGGATGTCCTTTCCTGCGCGGGTTGACATGGAAGGCGAAGGAGTGACCTGTGCACCGAAGGTCTGCATGATGCTGCGACGATATGGCTTCTGTTCGTATGAAATCTTCACCTGATAAACAGCGCATTCCAATCCAAATACCTTGGCAGCATAGCTCAGTGCAGCACCCCATTGGCCAGCACCTGTTTCTGTAGTAATGTTGGTCACACCCTGCATCTTGTTGTAGTAAGCCTGTGGCAGAGCCGAGTTCAGCTTGTGGCTACCCACTGGGCTCACACTTTCGTTCTTGAAGTAGATGTGTGCAGGAGTGCCGAGAGCTTCCTCCAATCCATAAGCACGAACGAGTGGTGTGGAGCGATAGTATTTATACATCTCTCTCACTTGCTCTGGAATGTCAATCCAAGCGTCGGTCTGGTTCAATTCTTGGCGTGCTAACTCTTCTGCAAAGATAGGGTACAGGTCCTCTGGCTTCAGAGGCTCTTTGGTTGCTGGGTTCAGTGGAGGTAAAGGTTTGTTCACCATGTCGGCTTGGATGTTGTACCACTGTGTAGGAATCTCCGATTCTGGGAGAATGAAGCGTTTCGTTCTGTTGCTCATGATTGTGAGAATTTTACTTAATTAATACTGATTTTTAGTTAAATGATTTTTGCTTCGGTGCAAAGGTACACATTTTTTGTGTTTCCACCAAAGACTTTAGTTTCGTTTTCCTGCGATTGACTACGAAATCAAAACCAAATCGCATTGGGAAATAACGAACAGGGAGGCTTCGATTGTACTGGTTCTCTCCTTTGTTTGTGCTGAACCTTGAGTTCAGCGAAAGCCAATCATTCATTTGATTCAACTAAAATGCCGAACGCTCAACGTTGATTCGGCGAACCTTCGCTATCGCAACGCCGAACGTTCGGCATTGCGATAGCGAAGGTTCGCGCCTATAGTAGATTCAAAAGAGTGTCTCAGTAAATCCCTTCATGCGCTTCTGATAATCCACTATGGCCCTTTACGAAAATCAGCCCGCATGGTGGTGCGAGCTGATTGTATGGGGGAGATTGTCTGTAAATTTGATACTCCTGAGTAAAAAACTTTATTGGGAGATTGCACGTTAAAAAGCGTATCTGATTCTCAATAATGCTGACAAGATCTTGAAATGGTCGTTATGATTTGTGTAGTTGATTGGCAGGCACAGGCGGTATTCTGGAACGAGTCCAATAGACAACTTACCTACTTTGTAATCGAGTTCGGCACTGATGTTTGGTTCACCAAAAGCCTGAATGAATTTGGTGCTGTTTTTGGAACCGAAACCAACGTCTGCACCAGCTCCGAGAAACGCATCAAAATGTTCGCTTGAATAAATACGGTGCATGAATTTAGGTCCAATGGAAATCAAGTTTGAGGTTCGGTTGCTGTTAAACAAGCGATGGTAGGACACAGACAATGCAATAGCTGCATTTTTCTTAACGAATGTACCAACTGCAAAGGATGCGGAAAGACAGTTATCATATTTTGAAGTAAATGTTAAACCGAATCCAGCAGAACCTTCCAGATAGATATTGCTTTTATACTCTAAATTCTGAGCTTGGCTGGCTACAGAAATAGTAAGGAAACAAGCAAGAAAAAACAGAAACTTTTTCATTGTATTTTTATTTTATTTGTTAAACGCATAAAATGGTTTGAAACAGAATTGTGCTTTTCCACATAGAAAAATGTTGTGAATAGGCTTCAATCGTTTCGAAAAATATGGCATAAACACCATTTTCGAATGCAAAGTTATGGAAAAATATTTTGAATATGTGTTTTTTACTTAAAAATTTTCATCATTAAGGTGGAAATCGTTACTCATCTCTGTGTTCGCAATGGTAGTTGTTATTAAGCGGATGGGTGTGTGAAATACAATATAGATATATAAAAATAAGGTGTAAAATAGGCGTTTTTTGTTAAATTTACGGGAAGAAGGATGAAAAATGTCGTTTCGCTTTCTTTGTTTATTATAATTTTCATATATTTGCGTCCGATATTATCTAACAGAATTGTCTAACAATTGATTTTATTCATATTATTTCTTAACTAACTTAATTTCAAACATTATGAAGCAAAAATTTTTACTTCTTGGTGCTGCATTGATGATGTCGGCTACGGTGTTCGCTCAGTGGACCAAGCCTGTACCATCAAATACGCAGGACATGGTTGATGACGGAGCAACGATTCAGTTCCTCTACAACACAGGAGCTGGTGGCTTCTTGGCTGGTGCAAACGACTACAACACTCGTGCATCCGTTGCAGTTTTCGGTGATTCCATCCGCATGGCTCAGGCCTTTGAGGATGAGGAAAAGACTGTTCCGCTCGGAACATGGAACATTGGTTGCTGGCCTTCTGTTACCAAGAAGGCATGGCTCTTCGTTTCATGCAATTCTTGGGAGGCTATGTGGGTAGATGCTCCTGATGCTTTCACAACTGAAGCTTATCCAGGCACTGACGGCTGGATTGTTGAGAAGCAGGGCAATTCTTACAAGTTCAAGAATAACACCATCACTTCGGCGACTGCAGGTTATTGGGGTGTGGGTGAAGTAGTCAGGAAGAATCCTGGTGACACTCGTCTTTACATCTACGACAGCAGTTTAGTCTATAATGACGAGTCGGGTGAAGAGATTTTGGAAGACCAGCCAGTGTTCGAAGGCGCATTCTATGACGAGTGGGTGTTCCTCTCTCCTGAAGAGTATGAGGCATTCCAGCCAAAGGTAGCTGCTTATCAAGCTGCCTTGTCGCTGAAGGCAACTCTCGATGCAGCAAAGGCTGAGTATTCGTTCCTCGACTTCTCTGCTCCAGAGGCTGTCTATAACAACACAGCATCTACTGCAGAACAACTTATTGATGCAGAGGGACAGGTGACAGCTATCATAGTGAACTACAAGGCTTCCCTTGCATCGTTCGACGAGCCTCTCGACTTGACAAGTGAAATTGGTGACGGTTCTTCTGTTGCTCCTTGGACTCAGGAGTTCACGGGTACTGGTTCAACAGGTTCTCACTCTACCAACACTTGGTCAACTGAAGCTCCTGGTGACGGTACCGACATGACTACTCCATTCATTGAGCACTGGACTGGTTCGGGCGGCCTCCTTTCCGACCAGAAGATTTATCAGAAGCTCCCAAGTATGGCTCCTGGTCTCTACAAGTTCACCGTGGATGCTCGTGTTTATAGCGAGGCAGAACAGCTGAAGTCGTTTGAAGGCATCCACATGTTCTTCGGTAAGGACAGCATCAACCTTCAGGAGGAAGTACCTCTCTACTATTCTGGTAGCAAGAGTGTGCTCTGGTCGAAGAACTACTTTACCATCATCTCTATCCTGACTGAGCCAGGCGATGTGGAACTCGGTTTCGAAATCAAGAATGCTAACTTCAACTGGCTTGCGTTCAAGAACACAAGTCTCACTTACTACGGTAACGAGAACTGCGAAGAGAATGCTTTGAAGCTCTACAAGATGGGTTACACCTACGAGAAGATGGGTGACGACGTAGCTGCTCAGGCTGCTCTGATTGAGGCTTACAACGCTGCTGTTGATGCATTCGAAGCTGCTACTTCTAAGGAAGACATCAAGGCTGCCGCTGCTGCTGCAGACGCTGCAGAGAAGGTGGTGAATGAGAACATAGCTGCTTACGAGACCATTGCAAGGAAGATTGAGGAATGGGAAGCAAACCTCGACTCTCACACATCTCTTGCTGGTGAAGAGTGGGATGCATTCTCCGACTTCATGCAGATTGACAATGAGGAGGATGGTCAGGACTTCATCGACGAACATCCTGAATACCCAACTCCAATCGCTCTCGTTCTCCAGGAGAAGATGGAGAATGGCGAATATCCTCTGAACACAGAGGAAATCAACGCTTACATCTCAACGGTTGATTCTCTCTATTCTTCTGCTGTTGCTCACAGCCTCGTTCCTGGAACAGACTGCACCGACATGCTCACCAACCCTGCATTCGGTAGTAACACAGGTAATTACTCTTTGAATGGCTGGACGGGTTCGGCTGCCCTTGGTGGTTTGGATGACTACATGTGTGCAGAGCGCTATGAATCAACTGTTGATTTCTATCAGGTTGTGAAGGGTGCTCCAGCTGGTATCTACAAGATTGAGACTCATGCATTCGTTCGCCCTGCAGGAAATGGTTCTTACGACGGTACTGAGGACATCAACTGCTGGCTCTACATGAACAACTTCCGTTCAACGATTCAGAACATCATGAACGACGTGATGCCAGCAGACCAAGCTGTTGACCACGTGAACTGCTATCTCGACATGACCGACGAACCTTATTGGCCATCCAACACTTGGACAACTGGTTATGACTACGAGGCAACTGGTTACAATGCTGCTGGCGAGGCAGTTTCGGGTTGGGTTCCTAACTGTATGGTTGGTGCTGCATACGCATTCCGCGCAGGTCGTTACAATGTTGCTACTTACGGACTCGTTGGTGATGGTGAAGACATGAAGATCGGTATCACTTCCGATGGACAGAAAGTTCACTGGTTCCTCTTCTCTGGATTCAAGCTCACTTACGTTGGTAAGGATGCAGACGCTATCAACGAAATTCTCCCTACTTACGTTGCAGAACTTGAAAACTACTTGAACGAAAACAGTTCGGACATGACTCAGCCAGCTGTTGACGAGGCTACTCAGGTGCTCGACATGGCTCAGGGCATCATTGGCAGTACAGATGCTGATGCACTTTGGAATGCTCTCCAAGCAACGAACAATGCTCTCACAGCAGCTAAGGCAAACAAGGCTGCTTACGATGCATACAAGGTGGCTTACGATGCTCTCATGGAGGCTGCAAGTGCTCCTGAGGCTAACCTCGAAGCTCTCGAGAAATTCTCTGAGGAAGAAGAATCTTTCAACAACTATGCTGACCTCACTACTGAGGAACTCGTTGCCCTCACAACTAAGGCAGAGGAACTGACTGTTGATCTGAAGATGCCTAACGGCGAGGCTTCTGACGACAATCCTCTCGACTACACTTCTGTCATCATCAACCCTACATTCGACAATATCACATACGAAGGATGGCAAGGTTCAAGCTTCGGTGCTGGTGGTACAACAGCTCCTCTTGCTGAGCGTTATCAGATGACATTCGACACTTATCAGGACGTTCTTGTTCCTGCTGGTACTTATGAACTCTCTGTGAACGGTATGCATCGTTCCGGTCAGGCTGCTGACGACTACGCTGCTTACCTCGCAGCACAGGAAGAGTTGGCTGCTGACCCTAACTATGTTGACCCAACCCTCACTGCATTCCTCTATGCAACTACGAGCGAAGGTACATTCTCTAACCCACTTCCTCACGCATCCGCTGGTGTTGTTGAGACTCCTTACGGTGTGGAAAGTGAATCAACAGTTGGTGAAAACGCTGACCACTACATTCCAAACACCATGCTTGCTTGCGACACTTACTTCCACACTCCTTACTACGACGAGCAAGGCAACGAGTATTATCCTTACAATGTGAAGGTGATTCTCAAGGTAGGTGAAGACAAGAAACTCCGCATTGGTGTGAAGCGCGATGCTCCTGCAGCTACTCCTGGTGGCAACTGGACAATCGTGGATGACTTCAAGCTTACCTACTTCGGTGAGAACAGTTCTCGCGATGCAAGTGCTGATGCTTCTGCAATTGAGTCAATTACGACTGCTGAGGGTCAGATGATGCAGATCTTCACTGTTTCTGGTACTCGTGTCAACACTCTCCAGAAGGGTATTAACATTGTTCGCATGAGCAACGGAAGAGTACAGAAGATTCTCGTGAAGTAATCGACAGCTGAAGATTACGGAAACATTTGATTAGGGAAGCTCCCAGCGCGATTGGTGCTGGGGGCTTCTTT